>NZ_JRMM01000013.1:0-55029 GCF_000972905.1 Mycobacterium sp. UM_Kg27 | reverse complement strand
TGTATAAGAGACAGGGCCAGCACCGTCGTGGCCAGCGCATCGGTACGTGCGTTGGCCAGCAACAGGTCCCGTTGCGCAAGCACTGCCATCCGGTAGCGGTCATGCCCAGCGCCGGTATCGGTGTTGGCGTTGCGCTCCAACAACTCGGCGTAGCGTTCCAGCCCGGACTCCAGTGCCGCGGGCCGTGGATTGCCCGCGAACAGATCATTGGCGCGCGTCAGTAGCTCCAATTCACCGTTGCTCACCGTTATCCCCCTTCGTCGCCACCAGCTGTCGCGTCCATGGACCCGTCGGCGAAGGCGCGGACTCGCGCCAGCGCGCCGGGCGGGATCACTCCCCTGTTGCGGATGTCCCACATCTCTTCGGGGCCGACGCCGATCAACGCCGCAATCACCGGTTCGGGCAGTGACGACTGTGCGCACGCCCGGTCGAAGCGAGCGGTCAGGCTGCCGGGCATCCGTTGCAGCAGGTCAGCGCGAATGGCCTCCAGCGCCTGGAGGTGCACCATCAGTCGGGCGGCGTGATCGGCGCCCGCGTTGACCGCCACCCGCCAGGAGCTGGCCGCGAGCATCTCCGCCTTCACGCACTGCGTGATCACGGAAAGAATATACGTCTCGTATTCGTCTGATGCTTCCGACGGCAGTCTCGCGATCACCGAACGCAGGGCATCCAGCTGCGCCTCCGCGTAGCCCTCCAGCACTTCGGTGTCGCTGTGCCGGTCGACGACGATGGCTCCGGCGGGACGGGCGGCCGCCGCCTGCGATCCGGTCGCGGCGATCAATTGAGCCAGCTCCGCCTCGGCGTCGTCGGCGACCAGGAGCCGCGAATAGGTGCCCGGCGGCAGACCGAGCCCATTCTCAACCTTCTGAACTGTGCCTTTGTGGGGCTTCCGGGCGCCGCGCTCAAGGTAGCTCAGCCCCATGATGCTCACGCCGGTGGCCGCGGCGAGGTCGGCCAGCGACCAGTCGCGCGCCTCTCGCAGAGCCCGGATGGCCGCGCCCGCCGCTTCGCGGCTCATTGTTGCGCCCCGGCCATGGACGGATAGTACACAGCCTGGCCCTGCACTACTTACATATATGTTTTTATCACCATCTGTTGCGTCCTTCGTATTCGATCGTATACGTTTCTCTCTACGTTATCCGGTCTGCCCACGAGGAGGTCCTTCCGATGGCACCCCCCTGCTCCGCAAACCCCGAGCTGTGGTTCGGCTACCCCGACGCCGACGGCGCTGACGGGGCCGCCAAGGCGCGGGCCTATGAACAGTCCTCCACCGAGGCGCGGCTGCAATGCCTGCGGCGCTGCCCACTCGCGCAGCAACGCCAATGCGCGGCGCTCGCTGTGGAACGCGGCGAGGAGTACGGCGTGTGGGCCGGCGTGAAGCTCCCCGGCGGCCAGTACCGCAAGCGGGCCGAGCTCGCCCGGGCCCACGCGCTGCTGCGCGCGATCGCCGCCGGCGAGATCAACGCCCGCGAGCTGCCCGACAACCAGACGCTGCTGACCCACCACGAGCGCGACCAGCTGCCGGTGACAGCAACGGTTTTTCATCTGCCCGCCGGGCAACTCGGTCCGCGGTCGGCGGCCTGAGCAGGCCCGTCCACGGCACGAGTCGGTAGGATCGCGCCAGTGGCACGGCAGCCGGCCCGGAGGTGAACCGTTGAGCAACCTGGAGACCACCTCGGCTGAATTCGCCTGTGCGGCAACTCCCGAAGACCACATCGAGGTGCTGCACCCGCGCGAGGTCCCGCTGGGCGGAGCGCGCGCCATCGGGGTACGTCGCACCCTGCCGCAACGAGACCGCTCCCTGATCGGCGCCTGGTGCTTCGTCGACCACTACGGACCGCAGGACGTCGCCGCCGACGGCGGGATGGACGTGCCCCCGCACCCGCACACCGGTCTGCAGACGGCGAGCTGGCTGTTCAGTGGGCGGGTCGAGCACCGCGACAGCGCCGGCGTGCACGCGGTGGTGCACCCCGGCGAGTTGAATCTGATGACCGCCGGCGCCGGAATCTGCCACTCCGAGGTCACGGTTGAGCCGCAGTCGGCTCCCCTGCTGCGCGGCGTGCAGCTGTGGGTGGCCCTGCCCGATACGGCCCGCCATAGCGCCCGCGACTTCAACCACTTTGCCCCCGAACCCGTTTCACTGGCCGGCGCATCGGCGCTGGTGTTCCTCGGTGAGCTGGCCGGGTACCGCTCCCCCGTCCCGTCGTTCACTCCCCTGCTGGGCGCTCAGCTCGACCTGGATCCGCGCACCGAACTGGCGCTCGACGTTGATCCCGCATTCGAACACGGCGTGCTGTGCGACCAGGGCGCAGTCACGCTGGGCGGCACGGGTCTGGACATCGGGGCGCTCGGCTATCAAGGCCCCGGCCGTTCGGTACTGCTGCTGCGCAACACCGGTGACTCCCCCGCCCGGATCCTGGTGCTGGGCGGGGTGCCGTTCAGCGAGGAACTGGTGCTGTGGTGGAACTTCATCGGTCGCACCCACGAGGAGATCGTCGAGTTCCGGCGCCGCTGGCAAGACGGGGACGACCAGTTCGGACAGGTCAGCGGCTATCAAGGCCGCCTGCAACGGCTGCCCGCCCCAATGATGCCACCGCTGCGGTTACGGCCGCGTCGTCCGCGCACCGGGTAGGCGGCAGCGCTCTCAGCGGAACTTTGGCGATCTCGTCCCCCGCCGTCGCGTCAGGCTACGGCGTGAGCAGTACTTTCACCACGTCGCCGGACCGGGCCGCCACGGCACGGTAGGCGTCGGCCGCGTCGTCCAAGGCCATCTCGGTGGTGAAGATCCCGTCCACCGACAGTCGCCCGGACTGCAACAGCGGCACCAGCTGCGGCCACGTCTGTTGCACGGGTGCGGTGGTCATCCGCAGGGTGACACTGCGCAGTAGTGCCGGCAGCGCCGGGAAGGGGAAGGGCTGCAGGTCGTGCACTCCGACCACCGATACGGTGCCGCCGGGCCGCACCGCGGTCAGCGCGTCGGACATCGTGGTGTCCGAGCCGACGGCGTCGATCACCGCATCCACACCGCGCCCGTCGCTGAGCTCCATGGCCGCGGCCGTGGTCGGCGGCTCTGCCGGGGTCACACCCATCAGGGCAGCCCGCTCCCGGCGCTGACGCACCGGATCGATCCCGAGAACCGTTGCTGCGCCGAGGAACAGCGCGCTGCGTGCCGCACACAGACCGACCGCGCCCAACCCGATGACCGCTACCGTGCCGCCGACCGGGGTGTCGGCCCGCAGCGCCGCCGCCCATCCGGTGGCGAGGTTGTCGGTGAGCAGCAGCGCTTCGGCGTCAAGGATCCCCTCGGGGATACGGGCAAGCTGAAAGTCGGCGCCCGGCACCGCAAGCAGCTCCGACTGCGCACCCCCCAACAGACCTGATCCGAAGATCTGCGGGCCCGAATGGCACCGGATGGGATCGAGGGTGCCGCACCCGGCGCACCGCCCGCAGCCCGCGACCGAGGACACCATGACCCGGTCACCGACCCGCACGGAGTGCACCTGCGACCCGACCTCGACGACAGTGCCGATCGCCTCGTGCCCCAGCGGAACCGGGTCGGCGATCGGGTAGTCGCCTTCGTAGAAGTGCAGATCGGAACCGCAGATCGCGGTCGCGGTCACTTCGACGACGGCGCCGTCGGCTCCCGGCAACTCGGGGTCGGGGCGGGTGTCGACTCGGATCGACCCGGGCCCATCGATGACGACACTGCGCATGTCACGATCCTTCAGCTAGGGCTTGTACTTTGCCGAGCACGTCGGGGTAGCGCTTCAGATGCGCCCCACCGTTGACGTCGAAGGCGGATCCGGTGATCCAGCCGGCACGTTCGGAGGTCAAGAACTCTACGGCCTGCGCGATGTCGTCGGGAATGCCGGAGCGCCCGAGCGGGGTGTTCTCGATGTACTCGTCGGTGAGCCCCGGCACCATCGCCAGGCCGGCGACCAGGGGAGTGTCCACCAGGCCGGGGGAGACCGCGTTGACCCGGATGCCGCGGGCGCCCAGCTCCAGTGCGGCCACCTGGATCAGCATCAACACGCCGGCCTTGGCGCTGCAGTATGCGGCCATGGAGCTGCCGGGCTGGCGCCCGTTGAGCGAGGAGATGGCGACCACGCTGCCGCCGTCTTCGAGGGTGCGGGCCGCATGTTTGATCACCAGCATGGTCCCGGTGAGGCAGACGTCGATGGTGGTCTGCCAGCCGGACAGCTCGATGTCCGCGATCGGACTGATAATCGACAGGCCGGCGCAGCTGACCACCGTGCGGACCGGCCCGAGTTCGCGGGCGGCCACGAATGCCGCTGCGACACTGGCCTCGTCGGTCACGTCTGCGACGACGGCGGTGGCCGTGCCGCCGGGTCCATGCGCCGGTCCCAGCTTCGCCGCTCCTCCGTCGAGCCTCGCTGAACCGGCGATTTCGGCTGCGCGGGCGTGCGCGGCGTCTCCGTTGATGTCGGCGATCACCACATGGTCACCCCGCGCGGCCAGAGTGTGCGCGGTGGCCAACCCGATTCCCGAAGCGCCGCCGACTATCAGGGCCACGGGTTTTTGAGCCGTCATCGCCCCACTCCCGTCATGGTGGTGGTGCGGTAGGTGCACTCTCGTCCGGGCCGCTCCCACAGCGTGTCATCACCGACATCGGTACCGTCGGCGGCCAACACCCGTTTGAGGACTTTGTTGGTTGCCGTCGCGGGCAGCTCTGCGGTCACCCGGACATAGCGCGGCCAGGCCTTGGGGGACAGATCCTCTTGAGCGGCAAGGAAATCAGCCAATGCGCCCTCGGTCAACCGGGCATCGTCGCGCAAGACCACTGCGGCCATCACTTGATCGCCGACGTTACCGTCCGGCACGGCGTACACCGCGGCCTGGTTGATGTCGGGGTGGCGCATCAGAATCCGCTCGATCGGCGCCGCCGCCAGGTTCTCACCATCGACCCGCATCCAGTCGGCGGTGCGCCCGGCCAGGTAGATCCAGCCGTCGGCATCAGCGTAGGCAAGGTCGCCTGACCAGTACATGCCGTCGCGCATCCGGTCCGCGGTCGCCTGCTCGTTGTTGTAATAGCCCGAGAAGAACCCGGACCCGGCGGTGTTGACCAGTTCCCCGATCGCCTCGTCGGCGTTGAGCAGTGCGCCGTGCTCGTCGAAGACCGCCGGCGGGCACTCGGCTTTGGTGTCGCTGTTGTAGATGGCGACGCCGGGGAACCCACGCCCCACCGAACCGGGCGGGGTGCCTTCATCACGGGTGATGGTCACCGCGTTCTCGGTCGAACCGAAGGCGTCGACCACGTGCACACCGAACCGGCGGGCGAATTCACCGATGTCGCGCTCCGAGGCCTCGTTGCCGAACGCGACCCGCAGCGGATTGTCGGCGTCATCGGGCTGCTCGGGATGCGCCAGTAGGTAGGCGAACGGTTTACCGACGTAGTTCATATACGTCCCACCGTAGGCGCGGATGTCGGCCAGGAACCGCGAAGCCGAGAACTTCGCCGGCGCCATCGCCGCACCGGCGGCCACCGCGGGTCCGAAGCCGGCTGCGATCGCATTGGAATGAAACAGCGGCATGGACAGGTAGACGACGTCGTTGGCGCCCAGCTCGAATCGCTCGGTCAGGCTCTGGCCGGCGACCAGCACCATGAAGTGGCTGACCAGAACGGCTTTCGGGTCGCCACTGGTGCCCGAGGTGAAGATCAGCATGAACGGGTCCAGCGGCCCGACATGCCGATGCGGCTGAAGTACCCCGGCTTCGGCGCACTCGCTGGCCCAGGCCGGGTCGTCGACGTCGATGATGGTGACGCCGGGCAGCTCCAATCCCCGCAGCAGCGCGCGGTGTTCGGCGTCGACCAGCAGGATCTGCACATCGGCGGTGCGCAGATCCGCGGCCAGCGCCGAGCCGCGGCGGGTGTCGTTGACCCCGCACAGGACGTAACCCCCCAGCCCGGCGGCGGCGAGCGCGGTGAGCATCGCGGGGTTATTGCCCAGCAGGGCGCCGACGTGCATCGGCCGCCTGGTGTCGGCCCGCGCGAGCACCGCGGCGCCGTGGCGGGCCGCCCGGACGAGGTACTCCCGCCACGACCAGCGGATCTGCCCGCCGTCGACGTCGTTGTAGAGCACCGCCAGGCTGGTGTCGCCGATGCGTTCGGCGAGCAGCTGCTGCATGGTCTCTGCCATCAGGCCTCCTAACCCGTGACCGTAGCGGTCGTGCCGGCCAGGTGCCGGGTCAAAAACGAGATCTGGTGCTCGACAACGTGATCGAACCAGTCGCCACCGGCGAAGACGTCGAAGTGATCGCAGGGGTAGTGCCGCACTTCGGCGCGGGCGGCGAAAGCCGCCTTGGCGGCTGCCTGTGGGGGAGCGCCGCGGTCGAAGTCGGCTATCTGCACCAGGATCGGGCAGGCGATGGCCTCGGCGTGCTTGGCCGCCGGGCGGTAGCCGCCGAGCTGTACACCGACCTGGGCGTCGATCTCGTTGCGCCAGGTCGGGCCGGCCATCGCGGTGTAGGCCGCGTGGTAGCCGTCGGCGGTCAGGGTGGCCAGCTCACCGGGGCGGCCCACCAGGGCGATGGTCGCGGGCGACCCGCCGAAGCGTTGGGCCAGCGCACTGCGCCACCCCGTGGCCGTTGAACGCAGCATTGTTGCCGGGCGATGGTGTGGCAGTGCCGCGATCGCAGCGGCCGGTCCGCTGACCAGGGGTGTCAGCGCGATGGCGGCGGCGACACCGGGCGTGGTGGCGGCCACCTCGAAGACATGCCCGCCGCCCAGCGAGACCCCCCACACCACGATCCGGCGAGCATCCACACCGGTCTGCTCGGCCGCGGCCGAGCATGCCGAGCGAAAGTCGTCGACCTGCTCTTGCATGGAAATCCGTTGGCGCGGGTGTGCTTCTGAAGCGCCGAAGTACCGGTAGTCGAAGGCGAAGGCGGCGAACCCGGCTTCGCTGAGTCGTTCGGCGAACGGGATCAGGCCGGAGTCGACGGTGCCGCCCAGGCCATGTCCGAGCACCACGACCGGGGCTCCGTCGCCGTCATATTGCGCCGCCGGAAAGAACTGCCCGACGCACGTGGCGCCGCCGCTGCCGAATCGGATGGTCGCGCTCATGCGGATGCCTCCATCTCGCACACCCCGGCCCATCCGGGCACGCCGAGTTCAGCGGCGCGCCGGGTGCCGCGCGGGATCTCCGCGGTGCGCATGTCGTGTTCGTAAAGGAAGTAGTCCAGTTGCTGGGTGTGGCGCGGGGTGTCGAGCATGTGGCCGGTGTATTTGCGCCGGTCGGCCTCGATCACCCGGCGCATTTCGGCGACCGACGGCAGCCGGTAGCGACCGGCAGCGTAGGCGCCGATGAGGCGGGCCTGGGCTTCGACGAACGGGAACAGGGTCGGGGTGGCTTGGGCGAATCCGGCGAACACCAAGTCGTCGATGCCGGGATAGAACATCCGCTTGTACAGGTCGATTCGATTGCCCGGTGCGCTGATGAACTCCGGGTCGAAGAACGGGAAGGTGATGTTGTAGCCGGTGGCGTAGATGATGACGTCGAATTGGCCGTTGGTGCCATCGATGAAGTGCACGGTGTCGCCGTCGAGCCGGCTGATGTTGGGTTTGGGGATGACGTCGCCGGACCCCAGGCGCAGCGGCAGTTCCACCGATTGGGTGGGGTGCGCTTCGAAGAACTTGTGGTTGGGGGTGGGCAGCCCGAGGTCCTCGGGGCGTCCGGCGATGATCGGCTGTGCCCATTGAGCGACCTTGCGCTGCCAGGAGAACGGCAGATACGGGCTGGTCCGGAAGTACTTGTCGGCGGGCTTTCCGGCCAGATACTTCGGCACGATCCACGCGCCCGACCGGGTGGACAACGTCAGCTCGTTGTCCAGCGCCTTCGACGACAGTTCGACGGCGATATCGGCGGCACTGTTACCCAGGCCGACCACGAGGATCCGCTTTCCGCTGAAGTCCAGCGGTGTCTTGGGGTCGATGTAGTGGTGCGCATGCAATGTGTCGCCGCTGAATTCGCCCGGGAAGTCCGGCAGGCGTGGATCCCAGTGGTGGCCGTTGGCGACGACCAGCAGGTCGAACCGGCGACGCTGCCCGCCGGCTAGTTCCAGCTCCCAGCCACCACCGGGCAACCGGTGCGCATGGGTGACTTCGGTGTCGAACTCGATGTTGCGCTTGAGCTCAAACGCCGCCGCATAGGACTCCAGGTACTCCTTGACCAGCGTGTGGTGCAGGAAGTCGGGGTAGTGCTCCGGCATGGGGAAGTCGCGAAACGACAGCTGGTGCTTGGAGGTGTCGATATGCAGCGACCGGTAGGCACTGGAATGGCCGTTCGGGTTGCCGAAGGCCCAGTTGCCGCCGATCCGGTCGGAGGATTCGAAGCAGCTGTAGTCGATCGCATAGTCGCTCAGCATCTTTCCGGCGGTCAGGCCACTGATACCGGCACCGACGATTGCGGTGCGGGGTACGGGCATGGGGAACCTCCGAGATCCGGGGTAGACAGGTTTGCAGAAGTGTCTACGAGACGCGTCGCTATAGTACACAGATCTACCGATGTGTCTACTCCTTGCTAGGCTTACCGCCCAGGAGGTGGCCGTGAACGAAGCGTCAGCGTCACCCGTGTCCCCGTCGACGACCGATCGGCTTCTCGACGCGACCGAGAAACTATTGGCCGACAAGGGGATTCGGGCAATGACGATGATCGACGTCGCCCAGGCCGCGGGGGTTTCCCGGGCCTGGCTGTACCGCAATTTCCCGGATAAGCCGACGCTGGTCGGTGCGGCGATCATTCGGCTGATCGAAACCAGCTGGGCGCAGACCCGCGCCGAGCTGTCGACGCTCACCGACTTCGAGGACCAGCTGGTGGCCGGCGTCCAGATCGGCCGCCGCGCCTACGACGATCCCGGCACGCTGCTGATGCGGTTGCGCACCGCCGAGCCGGACGAGTTCACCGCCTGCGCCGGCACGGGCGTCCGCGGCCTGGTGCCCGATCTCGCGACATTCTGGCAGCCCTTTGTCGAAGCCGCCGTCGAGAGCGGAGACATCGACCCGGACAACGACATTCCCGAGGCCAGTGAATGGGTCGCTCGGGTGTTGATCAGTTTCGGCAGCGTCCCGGGACACCACATGGACCCCGACGATCCCGTAGCCGTGCGACAGCATGTGCGCCGCTACGTGCTGCCGGGGTTGCGTCAAGCGCCGACTACTGCGGCCCCGAAGGGGAAACGATGACCGAGTGGTTCTTGTACCTGCCGCAGACCAGAATCGGCCTGGGTGACCTGGTGACGCGCGCCCGGGTGGCCGAGGCGTCGGGTTTCGACGGTGTCGCATTCCTCGACCACCTGGACACCCCGATGGCCCCCACCGCGCCGCTGTGGGAGGCGATGACCGTGGCCACCTGGGTCGCCGCCCACACCGAACGGATCAAGGTCGGCCACGTGGTGTTGTGCGACGGATTCCGCCATCCCGCCGTGCTGGCCAAGCAGGCGACGACCTTGGCCGAAGCCTCTGGCGGCCGCTTCGAACTGGGGCTGGGTTCCGGCTCGATGCCCGACGAGCTGGTCAAGTACGGAATCACCACCGCCGGTCCGCGACAACGCGTCGACGCGCTGAGGGAGACGCTGGTGTCGCTCGGCGAATACTGGAGCGCCGAGGGGGAGCGGGCTCAGACTCCCGCTCCGAGCATGCCGATCCCGCTGGTGCTCGGCGGGGTGGGCCCCCGCATGCTTCAGCTGGTACGCCGCTATGCCGATTGGTGGAACCTGCCGGCGACGCATGTGCACAAGTTGCCCGAGCTGCTGCCGTCGATCGGTTCTGCGCGCGCGTCCGTGCAGCAGATGGTCGGTTTCGCCCGACTCGACCAGGACGTGGCGGCGGTGTCAGAGACGGCTCAGCGGCGATTCGGCCGGCTGGGATCGGGCCTGGTGTGCGGTGATGCCGCAGCGCTGGTCAAGCATTTCGGTCGGCTCGAAAGCCAGGGGGCGCAACGGTTCTACGTGTGGTTCGCTGATTTCGCGCCGCCGGAGTCGATTGCCGAGTTCGCCGAGACCGTGATCCGGGGCCGCTGAGCCGGCACTCGGCGGCTGTTCAGCGTGATCGGCGCGGTGCGTTCAAGCGGATCTCGATGTTGTCGGGGTCGGGCGCCGGGGCATCCAACTCGTCAGTGACCCGTACCCCGATTCGGCGCTGGGTGGTGGCGTCGACGAAGGACAGCGGCGGTTTTCCGTCCTGGAGGTACTTGTCACCCCACTGGGTCAACGCCAGCATCACGGGCAGCAGGTCCTCGCCGGCGGGTGTCAGCCGATACTCGTCTCGGGCCCGCTGCCCGGCCTCCTGGTAGGGGACCCGGGTGATGATTCCGGCGGACTCGAGCTGCTTGAGTGCCCGCGACACCGCCGGCGCCGAGGCGCCGATGCGTGCCATGAAGTCCTCGAAGCGGCTGGTGCCGTAGAAGCATTCCCGCACCACCAGGAACGCCGTCTTGGTGCTCAGCACATCGAGCAGCCGGACCACCGAACACGCATCGCCGGTGGACCAGCGCGATCGGTCGCGCAACCGGGGTTCGAACTGCATGTGGTCCAGCTTACGTGACTAACCCTTGCGTTATCTAGCATGGCGTGCTTTGCTCTTACTAACGTAGTCGTTAGTCAGCGAGAGAGGATCCGGAGATGGTTGCAGTACAGGGAAAGGTCGCGGTGGTCACCGGCGGACGGCGCGGACTGGGCGCAGCCCTGGTCGACGAGCTTTTGGCGCGCGGAGCCCGCAAGGTCTACTCGACCGCACGCACCACATTCACCGATGAGCGCCCGCAGGTGGTGCCGCTGGCGCTGGAAGTCGGGTCGGACGAGTCGGTGGCGGCCCTGGCCGAAGCGGCCGGCGATGCCGAGCTGGTGTTCAACAACGCGGGCGTGCTGCTGCCCGACGCCCTGCTGACCGGCTCCTTCGAGCGCATCACCGAAACCTTCGACGTCAACGTCTTCGGACCGCTGCGCCTGGCACGGGCGTTCGCGCCGATCCTGGCGGCCAACGGGGGAGGGGCGCTGGTCAACATGCACTCGGTGCTGTCCTGGATGGCCGGCTACGGTGCCTACGGTGCGTCCAAAGCCGCCGCCTGGTCGGTGACCAACTCGCTGCGCATCGAGTTGGCGGCGCAGCACACACAGGTGGTCGGCATCCACGCCGGCTTGATCGACACCGACATGGTCGCCGAGCTGGACGCCCCCAAGGTGACGCCGGGCGAGGTGGCGCGGCGCATCCTCGACGGCGTGGAGTCCGGTGCCGTCGAGGTGCTGGCCGACGACATCAGCGGGCATGTGAAAGCCGCGCTGTCCGGTCCGGTCGAGGACTTGTCCGGCGCCTTGTCGCACTGAGCCGGATCAAGGAGCACCGAACCGCCATGCCCCTGTGGACCATTCATCACTCCCCCGGGCTCTTCAGCGCACCGGACAAGCGCGCGCTGGCGTCCCGCATCACCGACCACTACCAGAAGGCGGGGCTGCCGCGCTTCTACGTGGTCACCCTGTTTCAGGAGACCGCGCCGGAGGACTTCTACGTCGGTGGCGAGCCGACCGGGGTCGGGGTGCGCGTGGTGATCGATCACATCGCCCGGCATGCCGCCGACAGCCAGAACCGCCGGCGGATCACCGAATGGATCAGCCAGATCCTTACTCCGACGCTGGATCAGCACCCCGGCCTGCACTGGGAGTTCCACGTCGACGAGACCAGCGAAGAACTGTGGATGATCAACGGCCTGGTTCCGCCCCCGGGGGGATCGGACGCCGAGAAACGGTGGGCCCAGGAGAACGTGGCGACGGCGTACTGAGGGCCAGCGCTCATCGGTACCGCGCCGCCAGCGCGGTCCCGATGGCGGCCAAGTGATCGCGCACGCCCTGCGGACCGGTGACCTCGAGCCATTCGACGAGCCCGGCGAGTTGGCCGGCGAGGGCGTATTCATTGTGGCCCCGGATCACCACCCCGATCCGGCCGTCGGGCGTGGCACCGCCCACCTCCAGGCGGCCGCCGAGCATCGCCCGCAGCAGACCGAGGCCGTCGGGCGCGCACACCGCCTGGACCTCCAGCGGGGTGCGCTTGCGGTCGACCTCATCGGCGATCTCCCGCCAGCTCTGCGCAAGGTCGAATCCCCGGGGCCGCCGCACGGGCTCGTCGGTCAACGCGACCGACGACACCCGATCGATACGGAAGGTCCGCCGGCCCACCTCCGTTTCCGACACCAGGTACCACGTCGGGCCCTTGGCGACGATGCCCAGCGGGTGGACCGTCCGCTCGGTCACGGCGCCTTTGCTGTCGACATAGCCGAGCCGCACCTGCACACCCCTGATCACGGCCTCCTGCAGCGCATCGAGGAACCGCGGTGGAGGCGGCGCGGCCTGACTGGCACCCCAAAGCCGTGGATCGACGACCACGGACGTGGCGGCGGCCTCGGCCTGCGCCCGGAAAGGCTCGGGCAACGCCCGGACGAGCTTGCGCAGGGCTGCCTTGACGTCCGGGGTGGCCGTCGAGGCGGGTCCGGCCACCAGAAACAGCGCCCGAGCCTCGCTCGCGGTCAGCCCCGAAAGGTCGGTGCGCGCGCCGCCCACCAGGCGCCACCCGCCCCCGCGGCCCTGCACCGAGTACACCGGTATCCCGGCGACACTGAGGGCTTCGAGGTCGCGGCGGGCGGTGCGCTCGGACACCTCCAGCTCGCGGGCCACCTCGACGGCGGTCACCTGCTTGCGCTGCTGCAGCAGCAGAAGGGTGGCCACCAGCCGGTCAGCTCGCACCTCAGCAGAATTCCACACAAACTGGCCAATAGGTGACCGGTTATGGTCACCACAATGGCGCCATGACTACACCTACGAGTTCTCCCGCAGCCCCGCTGACCGACCCGCGGCCCCTTCTCGATCGTGCCGTTGCCACCGGCGGGAGCGTGATCGCCGGCATTCGACCCGAGCAGCTCACCGCCCCAACGCCCTGCACCGAGATGAACGTGCAGACCTTGCTGACCCACCTCATCGCCGTGCTGGACCGCATCACCGCCCTGGGTAGCGGCGGTGATCCCTTCACCGTCGCCGCCCCACAGATCTCCGACGGTCGCTGGGTCGATGCTTGGCAGGAATCAGCCCGACGAGCTGCGCAGGCCTGGAGTGACGACGGCGTGCTTGAGCAACCGATGGCGCTGCCGTGGATCCAGGGCAGCGGTGCCGACGTGCTGGCGTCCTACCTCTCCGAGGTCAGCGTGCACACCTGGGACCTGGCTGTGGCGACCGGCCAGCAGCCCGACTGGGACGACGCGGTGATCGCCGCGGCGCTGCAGTCCGCACACCGGATCCTGCCGCCGGCGAACCGTCGCGCGCTGTATGCCGAGATCTCGGCCGCGATGGGCCTGGACGAGGTGGCCATGCCGTTCGCCGAGGCCGTCGCCCTCCCCGACGACGCCCCCGCCATCGACCGGCTCATCGCCTGGAACGGCCGTGATCCGCTCTGGTGATCGGGGGGCGCTCCGCCAGCAGCGACGAAAGTGGCTCAGCAGCATCGCCACGGGCGGCCGCTTTCGGCCTCAGTCCCCCTCACAGGGGTTGAAAGCGACGAGACGACCGTGGCCGTCCCACCGCGACCCGACCGGCCCCGGTACTTCTTGCCGTGAGTCAGCGTGTGTTTTACAGGTAGGAAGTGCATCGCCGCTGTTCAGAGGCGTGATCAAAACCCCGTTGCATTGTCTGCCTGATAGGCACACAATGGGTGGCATGGCCACGAAGACAGAGCGGTTCGCGGTGCGTCTTACTGCCGAGCAGGACGCGCTGATTCGTCGGGCCGCCGAGGTGGAGGGGACCGACCTGACCAACTTCACGGTGACCGCGACGCTGGCTCGTGCCCGTGACGTGCTCGCCGATCGCCGGCTGTTCATGCTCGATGCCTCGGCCTGGTCGGAGTTCGTGTCGGTGCTGGACCGGCCGGTGGCGCACAAGCCGCGGCTGGAGAAGTTGTTCGCGGAGCCGTCGATCTTCGACGAGTGAGCGGCTACAGCGCGCCCCGGCCGATCGGTGAGCACGATGTGGTCGCCGAGTTCGACAGCGGCGAGCCCAGCCTGGACGAATACCTGCGGGGACGCGCCTTGGCCAACCACGTCGAGGGTGCGTCCCGGTGTTTCGTGACGTGCCGGGACGGCCGCGTCGTCGGGTTCTACGCGCTGGCCTCGGCGGCGGTGGAGCGCACCGGCACACCCGGGCGGGTGCGGCGCAACATGCCCGATCCGGTGCCGGTGATCCTGTTGTCCCGGCTGGCGATCGACCGCAAAGAACAGGGCCAGGGCTTGGGCGCCGCACTATTACGGGACGCAATCACCCGCGCGGTGGCGGCCGCGGAGATCATCGGGGTGCGGGCGCTGCTGGTGCACGCGTTGCATGAACAGGCGCGGACGTTCTACGCACATTTCGATTTCGAGCCCTCGCCGACCGACCCGCTGCACCTGCTGCTGCTGATCAAAGACGCCCGTGCACTACTCGGCCCACCGCAGAAGTTGTGATCCGTCAGGGTCTTGGAAGGGCGCCACCTGCGCGTCAACGCCTAAACCCAATTCCCCGTCTGCCAGCTCGTCCACAACGTCCACGTCCGCATCGTCGTCGCCGCCACTGACGAACTACTCCGAGAACTCACCATCGACCCCAACCCGCGACTACCAACCAGCAGGCAAAGACCGCCACGCACACTGGCACCACAACCAAAAACAGGCCGAACCCTGAGGGTTCGGCCTGTCCGGGATCTCCCGAGAGATCACACTGTGGGCGAAGGGGGACTTGAACCCCCACGTCCCGAAGGACACTGGCACCTGAAGCCAGCGCGTCTGCCATTCCGCCACTCGCCCGAGCAACCGGGGGAGCGTATCACGGGCCCCCTGCTCCCCGAAAAATCGGCTCCGGCCCCCGCAATGCGCATCGCCCGGCCCGGAACAAGGCGCCGTGACCCCTTCGTGACCTGGTCTTATCCGATTCTCCGCCGTAGAAGGGTGCCGCCCTGGCACCCCGGGTCGATACCATGTCCAGGGCGGATGCAGCTGAGCGACACGCCGCAGCAGCGTCCCCGATAGGGCTAGTGACGGCGGAGAGTAAGGCGGGTAGCAGCTTGGACAGCCAGCGCGGGCTGGTTCATCGCATCGAGCGCAAACTCGAATCCGCTGTGGAGGATGCGATGGCCCGGGTCTTCGGAGGGGAAGTCCTCCCCGAGGAGATCGAGGCTGCGCTACGCCGTGAAGCCGCCGCCGGGGTGCGCTCCCTGGCCGGAGATCAACTTTTGGCGCCCAACGAATACGTCATTACCCTCGGTATGGACGACTACGACAAGGTGGGCGCCGACCAGGATCTGACGTCGAAGGCCTTCGCCCGGCATCTGGCTGGGCACATCGGCGAACAGGGGTGGCAAACGTATGGTGATGTGGTTGTCCGGTTCCAGCAGTCGCCGAGCCTGCGAACCGGCCAGGTCCGCGCACGGGGCGGCGTCAACCCTGACGCCCGCCCCCACGAGACGCTCAACGAATCCCGCCCGCCACAATCAGTTCATGCGTTTACCGCAGAATCAGGAGTGCCACCGATGACCGATAACCCGAGCTACCGCGGCGCCCACGGGCAGGATCGTCCCGGCGACGAGTATTACGACCCCCGCTACGGGCGGCCCGCCGACGATGCTCGCGGCGGTCAGGACGCCCGTGGCTACGGCCCCGACGGCGACCACTACCAGCAAGAGCAGCGCGGCGGCTATCCCGATCAGGGCCAGGGCGGCGGCTACGCTCCGCCCCGTCGGCCCGAGCAGGGTGGCTACCCCGAGCAGGGTGGCTACCCCGGTCAGGGCGGCTACGGCCAGGGCGGTGGCTACGGCCAGCAGGCCCAGCCGTACGAGCAGCGTCCGCCCAGCGGCTACGGCGCTCCCGCCGGCTACGAGCAGGGCTACCCCCAGCACCAGCCCGCGGCACCGGCCTACCCCGGCGGCGGCCAGCCCGGCTACGGCTACGGCGAGGCACCCCCGGCCCGCCAGGACGACTACGCCTACCCCGAGGGCCAGTACGAGCAGCGCCCCGCCTACGACCAGGGTGGGTATGACCAGGGCGGCCAGTCCTACGGCCGCCAGGACTACGGCCAGCCCGGCTACGGCTACGGCGAGGCCCCCCCGGCTCCCGCCGGCTACGACTACGGCCAGTCCGCGCCCGGCGGCTACGGCGAGGGTCAAGGCACTCAGGGCGGCTACGACTACGGCCAGCAGGCTCAGGGCGGATACGGGGAGGCACCGGGCGGAGGCTACGGCCAGCGCGCCTACTCCGCGCCCGCCTCGGTCACGCTGCAGCTCGACGACGGCAGCGGCCGTACCTACCAGCTGCACGAAGGCGCCAACGTGGTGGGCCGCGGTCAGGACGCCCAGTTCCGGTTGCCCGACACCGGGGTGTCGCGCCGTCACCTCGAAATCCGCTGGGACGGCCGGGTTGCCCTGCTGTCGGACCTGAACTCCACCAACGGCACCACGGTGAACAACGCTCCGGTCCAAGAGTGGCAGCTCGCCGACGGCGATGTCATCCGGCTGGGGCACTCCGAGATCATCGTCCGGGTCCACTAGGCACCGCGGCAGCGTCCACCCGACCGACAAACCCAACCAGCAAAGCGCTGCCGCTTTGCCCTACGGCCCCCCGCGCCCAAGTATCGTGACTTTGCCGAAGTGCTCCGCCGCCGGGAGCACGCCATGGGCTGCGCGACAACGGAGAGGACGCCGGATGCAGGGACTGGTACTGCAGCTGACGCGAGCCGGTTTTTTGACGTTGTTGTGGCTGTTCATCTGGTCCGTGCTGCGGATTTTGCGGACCGACATCTACGCACCGACCGGCGCGGTGATGGTCCGCCGCGGACTGTCGATCCGGGGCGTGCTGCTTCCGCCGCGCCAGCAACGGACCACCGCGCGGCATCTGGTGGTGACCGAAGGACCGCTGACCGGGGCCCGCATCGCGCTCAGCGATCAGCCGGTTCTGGTGGGCCGCGCCGACGACTCCACGCTGGTGCTCACCGACGATTACGCCTCCACCCGGCACGCTCGGCTATCTCAGCGGGGGACGGAATGGTATGTCGAAGATCTGGGTTCGACCAACGGGACCTACCTTGACAGGGTGAAGGTGACCACTGCGGTACGGGTTCCGGTCGGCACGCCGATACGAATCGGCAAGACCGCGATCGAGCTCCGCCGGTGAGCCTGGTTCTGCGGTACGCCGCCCGCAGCGACCGCGGTCTGGTGCGCTCCAACAACGAGGACTCCGTCTACGCCGGAGCCCGGCTGCTGGCGTTGGCCGACGGCATGGGCGGGCACGCGGCCGGTGAAGTCGCGTCGCAGCTTGTGATTGCCGCGCTGGCGCATCTCGACGACGACGAGCCCGGCGGTGACCTGCTGGGGAAGCTGGAAAGCGCCGTGCAAGAGGGCAACTCGGCGATCGCGGCCTACGTCGAAGAGCACCCCGAGCTTGAGGGCATGGGCACCACCCTGACCGCCATCCTGTTCGCCGGCCCCCGGCTGGGGCTGGCCCACATCGGCGACTCGCGCGGCTACCTGCTGCGCGACGGCGAGCTCACTCAGATCACCAAGGACGACACCTTCGTACAGACCCTGGTCGACGAAGGCCGCATCACCTTGGAGGAGGCACACAGCCACCCGCAGCGCTCGCTGATCATGCGCGCGCTGACCGGCCATGAGGTGGAGCCGACGCTGATCATGCGCGAGGCGCAGGCCGGTGATCGCTATCTGCTGTGCTCCGACGGACTGTCGGACCCGGTGAGCACCGAGACCATCCACGAGGCGCTGGAGATCCCGGACGTCAACGACTGCGCGCTGCGGCTCATCGAGCTGGCGTTGCGCGGGGGCGGCCCCGACAACGTCACGGTGGTGGTGGCCGACGTCGTCGACGTCGACTACGGCCAGACCCAGCCGATCCTGGCCGGGGCGGTCTCCGACAGCGACGACGACCATGTGATCGCCCTCAACACCGCCGCCGGGCGGGCATCGGCGATCTCCCCGCGCAAGACGGTCGCCAAGCGCGCGCTGCCGCGTATCGAAACGCCGGACCGGCAGCCCCGCTCCCGGCGACGCAAGTTCATCGCCGCGGCGCTGCTGTTGACGCTGGTGGGCGCCGGGCTGTTGGTCGGACGCGCAGTCGTGCGCACCAACTACTACGTCACCGCCTACGGCGGCACGGTGGCGATCATGCGCGGTGTGCAGGGCTCCATCCTGGGTGTGCCGCTGCAGGAGCCCTACCTGCTGGGCTGTCTGGACAGCAAGGGCCAGCTGGTGCAGATCAGCTTCAAGCAGTCCGGCGACAAGCTGAGCTGCCGGCTGATGACGCTGCAGGATCTCCGTCCGCCGGCCCGCCAACAGGTCAGCAACGGCCTGCCTGCCGGCACCCTCGACGACGCGATCACCCAACTGCGCAATCTGGCCCGCGACTCACTGCTGCCGCCGTGCCCGCACGGCACCACCACCGGCTCCAGTTCCACGCCGTCGCGCAGCCCCGCTCCCGGGATGGTCCCCACCGGTCCGCGGCCCGGCCCGCCGCCCCCGTCCGGAAAGTCACGTCTGCCCACCCTGACCAACCTGCCGCCGGCCCCTCCAGAACCGGGGACCGACTGCCGGGCAGCCTCATGATCCGCGCCGGCGACGACGCGGTGGCGGGCGATGAGCGGGGCGCACCTCCCGCGGGCGGGGGAGACCACAGCGACGTGAGCACCGCGCCGCAGCCGCCGGTGACGCTGACACCGGCGCTGCCGGATCGGCGTAACGCCGAACTGCTGCTGCTGTGCTTCGCCACCATGATCATCGCGGTGGCGATGCTGATCGTCGAGGCCGGTCACGAGCAGGGCCTGCGCTGGGACCTGGTCGGTTACGGGGTGGCGTTTCTGGTGCTGTTCGGCTTCGCGCACCTGGTCATCCGGCGGTCGGCACGGTACGCCGACCCGCTGCTGCTGCCGGTGGTGGCGCTGCTCAACGGCCTCGGGCTGGTGATGATCCACCGCATCGATCTCGGCGTCGCGATCGACGGCGCCGGCGCGCGTCCCGGCGCCAGCGCGCAGATGCTGTGGACACTGGTCGGCGTCGGCGTCTTCGCCCTGGTGCTGGTGGCCCTCAAAGACCACCGTCAGCTGTCCGGCAGCGGCTACGTCTGCGGCCTGGCCGGCTTGGTGCTGCTGGTGATCCCCGCCCTGCTGCCGGCCTCGTTGTCCGAGCGTCAGGGTGCCAAGATTTGGATTCGGTTGCCGGGCTTCACAATTCAGCCTGCCGAGTTCTCCAAGATCTTGTTGCTGATTTTCTTCGCCGCGGTGCTGGTGTCCAAACGCCGGTTGTTCACCAGCGCCGGCAAGCACGTGCTGGGCATGAACCTGCCCCGGCCGCGCGACCTGGCGCCGCTGCTGGCCGCCTGGGTGATCTCGGTGGGAGTCATGGCGTTCGAGAAGGACCTCGGCACGTCGTTGCTGCTGTACGCATCGTTCCTGGTGGTGGTGTACCTGGCCACCCGCCGGTTCAGCTGGATGGTGATCGGCATGCTGCTGTTCGCCGCCGGCAGCGTGGCCGCCTACTTCCTGTTCAGCCACGTCCGGGTGCGGGTACAAACCTGGCTGGACCCCTTCGCCGACCCGGAGGGCGCCGGCTATCAGATGGTGCAGTCGCTGTTCAGCTTCGCCACCGGCGGCATCTTCGGCACCGGACTGGGCAACGGACAGCCCGGATATGTGCCCGCGGCCTCGACGGACTTCATCATCGCCGCATTCGGCGAGGAACTGGGTCTGGTCGGGCTGGCCGGCGTGCTCATCCTCTACACCATCGTGATCGTGCGTGGGATGCGCACAGCGATAGCGGTGCGGGACAGCTTCGGCAAGCTGTTGGCCGCCGGCTTGGCCGCCACCCTGGGCATTCAGCTGTTCATCGTGGTCGGTGGGGTGACGAAGCTGATTCCGCTGACCGGGCTCACCACCCCGTGGCTGTCCTACGGCGGATCGTCATTGCTGGCCAACTACGTGCTGCTGGCGATCGTGCTGCGGGTCTCGCACGCCGCCCGCCGGCCGCTGAGCACCCATCCCGTGCGCCCGACTCCGATCGGCGACACCGGCACGGCGGTGATCGAGCGCGTATGAACACCTCCCTGCGCCGCGTCACGATGACCCTGATGGCGCTGATCGTGCTGCTGTTGGGCAACGCCACCCTGACCCAGGTCTTCGCCGCCGATGGGCTGCGCGCCGACCCGCGCAACCAGCGGGTGCTGCTCGACGAGTACTCCCGGCAACGCGGTCAGATCACCGCCGCCGGCCAGCTGCTGGCTTACTCGGTCGCCACCGACGACCGCATCAAATACCAGCGCATCTACCCCGACCCGGCCGTCTATGCCCCGGTCACCGGGTTCTACTCGCTGCGGTACTCCAGCAGCGGCCTCGAGCGTGCCGAGGACACCGTGCTCAACGGGTCGGACCCGCGGTTGTTCGGGCTGCGGTTGGCCGACTTCTTCACCGGCCGCAACCCGCGCGGCGGCACCGTGGAAGCCACCATCCGGCCCCGGGTGCAGCAAGCGGGCTGGGAGGCGATGCGCAACGGTTGCACCGGCGGCTGTCGCGGTGCGGTGGTGGCCCTGGAACCGTCCACCGGCAAGGTCCTGGCGATGGTGTCGGCGCCGTCGTATGACCCCAACCTGCTGTCCTCGCACGATTCGGCCCAACAGGGCCAGGCCTGGCAACAGCTGCGCGACGACCCGGCCTCACCACTGACCAACCGCGCCACCAGCGAGACCTACCCGCCGGGCTCGACGTTCAAGGTGATCACGACGGCGGCGGCGCTGCAGGCAGGCGTCAGTGAGAACGAGTCCCTGACCAACGCGGCGCGCATCGCGCTGCCCGACAGCACGGTCACGCTGGAGAACTACGGCGGCAGCACCTGCGATGGCGGCAACGAGCCGACCGTGCCGCTGCGGGTGGCGTTCGCGCGTTCCTGCAACACCGCCTTCGTCCAGTTGGGTATGCGTACCGGTGTGGACGCTCTGCGCAGCACGGCCCAGGGCTTCGGGCTGGATATCACCCCCGAGCCGATACCGCTGCAGGTCGCGGAGTCCACCGTCGGCCGGATCCGCGACGCGGCCGCGCTCGGGATGACCAGCATCGGCCAGAAGGATGTCGCGGTCACTCCGCTGAAGAACGCGGTCATCGCGGCGACCATCGCCAACGGCGGGCTGACCATGCAGCCGTATCTGGTCGACGGCCTGGAGGGTCCGGACCTGGCGGGCATCGCCACCACCCAGCCGCGCGAGCAGCGCCGTGCAGTGTCCTCGCAGGTCGCGGCTAAGCTAACTGAACTAATGATCGACGCCGAAAGAATGACCCAGCAGGAGGGGGCCATCCCGGGCGTACAGATCGCGTCGAAGACCGGCACCGCCGAACACGGTGCCGATCCGCGGAACACCCCGCCGCACGCGTGGTACATCGCCTTTGCCCCGGCCAGCGCCCCGAAAGTGGCCGTTGCCGTCCTGGTCGAAGACGGCGGCGACCGCTTGGCCGCCACCGGCGGTGCCCTGGCCGCACCGATCGGACGCGCCGTGATCCAAGCCGCCCTGCAGGGGGGCTCATGAGTCCACAGGTCGGCGCGGCACTGGCCGGGCGTTATCGGTTGCAGCGGCTCATCGCCACCGGCGGCATGGGCCAGGTGTGGGAGGCCGTCGACAACCGGCTGGGCCGCCGCGTCGCGGTCAAGGTGCTCAAGCCGGAGTTCTCCTCGGATCCGGAGTTCATCGAGCGGTTCCGCGCCGAGGCCCGCAACACCGCGATGCTCAACCATCCGGGTATCGCCAGCGTGCACGACTACGGCGAGACCGACCTGGACGGGGAGGGCCGCACCGCGTTCCTGGTCATGGAACTGGTCAACGGTGAGCCGCTGAACTCGGTGCTCAAGCGGACCGGGCGGCTGTCCCTGCGGCATGCCCTGGACATGCTGGAGCAGACCGGGCGCGCCCTGCAGGTGGCGCACAGCACCGGACTGGTCCACCGTGACGTCAAGCCCGGCAACATCATGATCACGCCCACCGGCCAGGTGAAGATCACCGACTTCGGTATCGCCAAGGCCGTCGACGCCGCCCCGGTCACCCAGACCGGGATGGTGATGGGCACCGCCCAGTACATCGCCCCGGAGCAGGCGCTGGGCCAGGACGCCACCGCTGCCAGTGACGTGTACTCGCTGGGGGTGGTCGGCTACGAGGTGCTCTCCGGGCGGCGGCCGTTCACCGGCGACGGCGCGCTGACCGTCGCGATGAAGCACATCAAAGAGCCCCCGCCGCCGCTGCCCGCCGAGTTGCCGCCCAACGTGCGCGAACTGATCGAGATCACGCTGGCCAAGAACCCGGCCATGCGCTACCGCAGTGGCGGCCCGTTCGCCGATGCCGTGGCCGCGGTGCGCTCCGGGCGGCGTCCCACGCGGCCCAGTCAGGCGCTGCCGGCCGGGCGCGCCGCCCCGTCGGCCATCCCGTCGGGTGTCGTGACCCGGGCCGCTCCGCCCGTGTCCGCGCGGGCCACCGCGGCGCGCCGGGCCCGGCCCAGCGCCGGCAACCATCGCACGCCCCCGCCGCGGCGCACCTTCACCGCCGGGCAGCGCGCGCTGCTGTGGGCGGCCGGGGTGCTCGGCACGCTGGCGATCATCATCGCGGTGCTGATCGTGGTCAACGCCAAGAGCCCGGGCGGCTCCCTGGCGCCGGCCACCGTCACCGACACCGGGGCTCCGCTAACCAGCTCGTCGAACGCTGAGTCGTCGGCGACGTCTCCGGCCGCGCAATCATCGGGTTGGACCTGGCACAGGACGTCGCAATGACCACGCCGCAACGGCTCTCCGATCGCTACGAGCTCGGCGAGATCCTCGGCTTCGGCGGCATGTCGGAGGTGCACCGCGCTGTCGACACCCGCTTGCACCGCGAGGTCGCGGTGAAGGTGCTGCGTGCCGACCTGGCCCGCGACCCCAGCTTCTACCTGCGCTTCCGGCGCGAGGCACAGAACGCCGCTGCCCTGAACCACCCGGCGATCGTCGCGGTCTACGACACCGGTGAAGCCGAGACCCCGGCCGGTCCGCTGCCCTACATCGTGATGGAGCTCGTCGAGGGCGTCACGCTACGCGACATCGTGCACAACGACGGCCCGATGCCGCCGATCCGCGCCATCGAGGTGATCGCGGACGCCTGCCAAGCGCTGAACTTCAGCCACCAGCACGGCATCATCCACCGCGACGTCAAGCCGGCCAACATCATGATCGACATGCACAACGCGGTGAAGGTCATGGACTTCGGCATCGCCCGTGCCGTCGCCGACGCCGGCAACAGCGTCACCCAGACCGCCGCCGTGATCGGCACCGCCCAGTACCTGTCACCCGAGCAGGCTCGCGGCGACACCGTCGACGCCCGCTCGGACGTGTATTCGCTGGGCTGTGTGCTTTACGAAATCCTCACCGGCGACCCACCTTTCGTCGGCGACTCCCCGGTTGCGGTGGCCTACCAGCACGTCCGCGAGGATCCGGTGCCCCCGTCGCAGCGGCTCCCGAGCCTGCCCGCCGATCTGGACGCCGTGGTGCTCAAGGCGCTGGCGAAGAATCCGGACAACCGCTACCAGACCGCCGCCGAGATGCGTGCCGATCTGGTGCGGGTCCACAACGGGGAGACGCCCGAAGCCCCCCGGGTGCTCACCGCGGCCGATCGTGCCTCGATCATGACGCCGCGGGCCGGTGACCACACCGGTGCACAGACCGACCCGCTGCCCCGCCAGGAACTCGACTTCGGCCACGAGCGGCCGGGCTCGGTGGGCCGCTGGCTGATCGCCGCGATCGTGCTCGCCGTGCTGACCGTCATCGTCACGGTGTCGATCAACACGTTCGGCGGCCGCACCCACCAGATCCAGGTGCCCGACGTCAGCGGCCGTGCGTCGGTCGACGCGATCGCCGAACTGCAGAACAAGGGCTTCAAGACCCGCACCGAGCAGCGCTCCGATTCCCACGTCCCGCCCGACCATGTGATCGGCACCGACCCGCCCGCCGGCTCCCCGGCGAACAAGGGCGACAAGATCACCGTTGACGTGTCCTACGGGCCGGAGCAGCGTCAGCTTCCCGATGTCGCGACCCTGAGCTACGCCGACGCGGTCAAGAAGCTGACCGCCGCCGGGTTCGGCAAGTTCAAGCAGGTCAACTCGCCGTCCACCCCGGAACTCAAGGACAAGGTGGTCGGCACCAACCCGCCGGCGAATCAGACCACGGCTGTCACCAACGAGATCATCATCGTGATCGGCAGCGGCCCGGCCACCAAGCCCGTTCCTGACGTCACCGGCCAGACCGTGGATCTGGCGCAGAAGAACCTGACCGTCTACGGCTTCACCAAGATCACCGAGGTGGCGGTGGACAGTCCGCGACCCGCCGGCGAGGTGATCGCCACCAGCCCGCCCAGCGGTGAGACGGTGCCCGTCGACGCGGTGATCGAGCTGCGGGTGTCGCGGGGCAACCAGTTTGTGATGCCGGATCTGGCCGGCATGTTCTGGACCGACGCCGAACCGCAGCTGCGGGCCCTGGGCTGGACCGGGATGCTGGTCAAGGGCGCCGACGTCGATGCCGGCGGATCCGGGCACAACCGGGTGCTCTACCAGAGCCCGGCGGCCGGACAGGGTGTGAACACCGATGGCAACATCACGCTGCGCTTCGGTCAGTAACGCGGCGCTGGCGAACGGCTACGGAACAGGGGCGGGCGGCCGGGCGGTCTGGACCGTCGCGGCGATCTCCTCCTCCAGCCGGCGCACCAAGGCTTCGAGGTCATCCGGGTCGCAGCTGTAGCCGCAATAGCCCAGCCAGTTGGCCAGCATCCGGTGACCGCCCTCGGTGAGGATGGACTCCGGGTGAAACTGCACCCCGTGGATGGGCAGCTCCGTGTGCCGCACCGCCATGATCACTCCGCCGCGGGTGCGCGCCGTCGCCTCCAGAACGGGCGGCAGCGTCTCGGGCAGGATCGTCAACGAGTGGTAGCGGGTGGCCGTGAACGGATCCGGCAAACCCTTGAGCACCCCCGCACCGGAGTGAAAGACCGTGCTGGTCTTGCCGTGCAGCAACTCCGGCGCCCGGCCCACGGTGCCGCCGAAGGCGACGCCGATCGCCTGGTGCCCCAGGCAGACCCCCAGCACCGGGATTCCGGCAGCCGCGCACGCCCCGACCAGGGCGATCGAGGCGCCGGCGCGTTCGGGCGTGCCCGGTCCGGGGCTCAGCAACACCCCGTCGAAGTCGGCCACCGCAGCGGCCGGGTCGCTCAGGCGCGCGTCGTCGTTACGCCAGACGGCAGCCTGCACACCCAACTGGCCCAGATACTGGACCAGGTTGAACACAAAGCTGTCGTAATTGTCGACGACGAGGATCCGCACGACCAACAGGCTACCGCCGCGTTGACGGCGACGGCCCGCTGCGCCCAATCAGTAGTCGACCGGGCCGACCGGCACGGCGTAGCGCATCCGGGCGACGGCCGGTGTCTCGACGACCTCCAGGTCCGCACTGACCTGCTCGCTGTAACCCAGGCCGAACCGGATCACGTACTGCTTGTAGAGAGTGATCAGGGGATCGTCGGCCAGCGCGGCCTGCATCGCGGCCGGGTCACCGATCGCGGTCACCACGTACGGTGGGCTGTAGGTCCGGCCGTCCAGCAGCAGAGTGTTACCCACGCACCGCGGCGCCGATTCCGCGGTGATCCGCTGGTCCTGCATCTGCACAGCTTCGGCGCCGGCGCTCCACAAAACGTTGAGCACGGCGGAGATGTCCTGTTGGTGCACCACCAGGTCGTCGGGGGAGGCGTCGCGTGGGAACCGGCCGTTGGCATCACGCTGGGCGTCGGCGAGCGTCACGACCAGGCCCGGCCCGTACATCGCCTCCAGCCCGCCGGTCGATGCGAGTTGCTCGCTGCGTTTGCGCATCGCCGACAGGGCGATGCCGGAGCTTCGGCCGTGGACTGAACCCACACCGGCTGCCAGCGTGTCACGCTGCGCGGTGAGTTCTTCCACCGTGGCCTGGGTCGCGCGGACCAGATCGACCAGTCGGGGGGCGTCGCCACGCCGGATCTCCTTACCGCCGGAGACCCCGTGAGTGGCCGCCAGCAGCAGGCCCGCCAGCAGGCAGACCAGCGGAACTCCGATCCGCCACGGGGAACGGCGGCCGGAGGACGGCAGTCCCATCTGCGCCATCGGCTCTCCCGTTCTCGGCTGGACTAGCCTGCTGGGCTAATCTCGTACCGACCCATACTCGCAGCTTCACGCCGCACTTTCCCGAGGTACCGATGCCCAAGTCCAAGGTTCGCAAGAAGACCACCAGCTTCACCCCTTCGTCGGTGAGCCGTACCCCGGTCAAGGTCAAAGGCGGCCCATCGAGCACATGGTTCGTCGCACTGTTCCTGGGGCTGATGCTCCTCGGACTGGTGTGGCTGATGGTGTATCAGCTGGGGGCCACCGGGCTGGATGCCCCCGCCGCGCTCAACTGGATGGCCGAACTGGGCCCGTGGAACTATGCCATCGCGTTTGCCTTCATGATCACCGGGCTATTACTCACCATGCGCTGGCACTGAGCTGCACGGACGCGGTATTTCGGTTATGTCGGACCGCCGCCGATGCCGGCTCAGCACCCGTGTCCTGGGTCAATCACATCGATGTGATTTATCCCCACTGTGGACAACTCCTGTAGATAACCTCGAAACGTGCAGGTCGACGTGAGTCAGCCCGGGCATGCGCAGACGGAGTGGTCGCCACCGGCCGGCGGAATCGTTGCGTGCGCGCTTGTCGGGGCCGCGTTGGCCATCAGCGCTACGACGATCGCCACCGATACCCCCGGACGGGTGCTGGGCAGCGTTGCCGGACTGGGATTGCTGGTGTTCTCCGGGTTGTCCTGGCGGGCCCGGCCCAAGCTCGCGCTGACGTTCGACGGCCTCGCGGTGCGGGGTTGGTGGCGCACCAAAGTGCTCACCCCGGACAGCCTCACCCGGCTTCGTGTCACCGAGTACCAGCGCATCGGGCGCAAGCATCGGCTACTGGAGATCGAAACCGTCGATGACGAGTTACTGATCCTGTCGCGGTGGGATTTGGGAACCGACCCGCGCGAGGTGTTCGAAGTACTGTCAACGGCCGGCTACACCGGCCGCTGACCACGGCCACGCGTCGCCGCTAGGCGACCGTGATGGACTCGATGACGACCGGCTCGGTGGGCCGGTCGGCACGGTCGGTCGCGGTGGTGGCGATGGCGTCCACAACCGCCTGCGAGTCCGCGTCCACGACCTCACCGAAGATGGTGTGCCTGCGGTTCAGGTGCGGGGTCTGGCCCACGGTGATGAAGAACTGCGAGCCGTTGGTGCCCGGTCCGGCGTTGGCCATCGCCAGCAGGTAGGGCTTGTCGAACACCAGCTCCGGGTGGAACTCGTCCTCGAACTTGTAGCCGGGGCCGCCGCGACCGGTACCGGTCGGGTCGCCGCCCTGGATCATGAATCCGCCGATCACCCGGTGGAACACCGCGCCGTCGTAGAACGGCCCCGAGGAGCCGCCGGAGGCGTTGGTGGTCGAGTACTCCTTGGTGCCCTGGGCCAGGCCGACGAAGTTGGCCACGGTCTTGGGAGCGTGGTTGCCGAACAGCGCGATCTTGATGTCGCCGCGGTTGGTGTGCAGCGTGGCAGTTGCGGTGGCAATGGAGCTGGAGGTCATGGGATCACAGTCTGCCATTCGCGCCGTGGTGGGCTGCGTCACGGGTAGCGTTGTGCCCATGCGCCTGGCGACCGAGACCCCGCTGACCCACCGAGAGCGCCTGACTCGCGGTCTCGCCCACACCGCTGCCGGGCCGGTGGACGTGGCGCTTGGCGCCGCGGGTCTCAGCGGCGCCGCTGTGCGCCGCGGGGCGGTCGAATTACGCCGGCGCTATCGGGACAGCCAACTGTCCGACCGCGTCTCCGAGGCCGCCGAAGCCGCGGCCCGGGAACTGGCCGCCGCCCAAGAGGCCGTCGCCGGCTTCCCGGAGCTGTTGGAAGGTCGTGCCCCTCGCCGTCATGTTCGCCGGTCCTGGGTGCTCGCGGCGGCCGCCGGTGCGGCACTGCTGGCGGGCGGGGTGGTGGCGGTGTTGATCCGCCGCTCGAACCGGCCGCAGGAGTCGTCGCCGCGCCCACCGAGCGTGGACGCACAGCACAAGATTTAGCGCACCGGGGCGACGCCTGCGCGTTCGCATTGTGGAGCCTAGGAGATTCGAACTCCTGACATCTGCCTTGCAAAGGCAGCGCTCTACCAACTGAGCTAAGGCCCCTGGTGGGACTCGTGGGCCTAGGAGGACTCGAACCTCCGACCTCTTCGTTATCAGCGAAGCGCTCTAACCGCCTGAGCTATAGGCCCGTAGTCGTCTGCGACCGAGCGAGATTACCGCACTGGGTGCCCGCTCACCAAAATGCCGTGAGCGCCCGGCCCGTCAGTCCCGGTCAGCCAGGGTTACCTCTACGCCGCCGACGACGTCGGTGCTGAGGTTGTAGATCACCACGCCAAGGGTGGCCATCGCGGTCAGCACCACGATATTCACCAGCCCGATCAGCGCAGCGCCGCCGAAAATCGAACCGGCGGAAACCAGTTCGGCGGCACTGTTGTTGGTCAACAGGTCGCCCACGTTGCTGTTCAGCTTGTTCCAGACGCCCATTGCGCCCAAAGCGACGTACAGCACTGCCACCGCGATCATCCAGACGAAGAACAGCGCCGTCGACAGCAGCAAGGACACCTTGAGCGCGCTCCAGGGGTCGATCCGGCGAATCTGCATGCTTGCCCGCAGCGGCCCGCGCGGGCCCGCCGACACCTGCGGGCGGCGGGCCGGAGACCGCCGCTGCGCCGGTTCGGACAGATCCGGCAACTCGCTGACGTAGGCGTCGTCGGGTTGGGCGGGCTTCACCGGCGGCGCGGGCTTGGCGGCCGGCTTGGCCGGTTGACCCGGCGGCTTGGCAGGCTGAGCGGGCGGCTTGGTCGCCGCCGGGGGCTTGGCCGGGGCCTGCTGCGGCGCGCCGGGCGCGGGAGGCGCTGTCGGGGCAGCCGTCCCGGACACGAAACGGCGTATCCGCTCGTCAACGCCGGGGGAGTGCGCCCCGCCGTCTGCGGGCCGGGCCGGTGCGGCCGGGCGGGCCTGACCGCCGCGCTGCCACGGCGGGGCTTCCCCGGTCTCGGTGATCCGGCCGGGACGGCCCGCGGGCCGCTGACCCGGCTCGCCCGGACCGTTGCCGGCCGAGTCCGCCTTGCCCCCGTTGCCCGGGTGCCCCGGCTCGTTCGGTGCGCTCACCCACGACTCCTTACCTGCGTGTCCCCACCGCGCCGCGGCCGGGTCTGGCGTCGGGTTCAGCTACCCGAGTCCTCGTCGACCGCCTCTTCATCGGCGTTCCGCGCAATCGCTATCAGTGTGTCGCCCTCGCCCAAGTTCATCAAGCGAACGCCCTTGGTCTGACGTCCGGCCTTACGAACCTGCCGTGCCGCGGTGCGAATCACACCGCCACCGGAGGTGATCGCGTAGAGCTCACTGTCATCGTCGACGATCAGTGCCCCGACCAGCCGGCCTCGCCGCGAATCGTACTGAATGGTCAAGATTCCCTTGCCGCCGCGACCCTGCGCGGTGTACTCCTCGATCGCCGTGCGTTTGGCGTACCCGCCGGCGGTGGCCACCAGCAGATAGGTGTCCTCGCGGACCACATTGAGCGACAGCAGCCGGTCGTCGGCGTTGAATCGCATGCCCTGCACACCGGAGGTGGCGCGGCCCATCGGCCGTAGCGCTTCGTCGGTGGCCGAGAACCGGATGGACTGACCGTTCGCCGACACCAGCAGCAGGTCTTCCTCGGCCGAGCACAGCACCGCGCCCACCAGTTCGTCCCCGTCGCGCAGGTTGATCGCGACGATGCCGCCGGATCGGTTCGAGTCGAAGTCGGTCAGCTTGGACTTCTTGACCAGACCGTTGCGGGTGGCCAACACCAGATACGGCGCGTCTTCGTAACTCTTGATCTGGATGACCTGAGCGATGCGCTCCTCGGGCTGGAAGGCCAGCAGGTTGGCGACGTGCTGACCGCGTGCGGTGCGCAACGCCTCCGGCAGGTCGTAGGCCTTGGCTCGGTACACCCGGCCCTGGGTGGTGAAGAACAGGATCCAGTCATGAGTCGAGCACACGAAGAAGTGCGCGACGATGTCGTCCTGCTTGAGACCGGCGCCCTGTACGCCCTTACCGCCCCGCTTCTGGCTGCGGTACAGGTCGGTCTTGGTGCGCTTGGCGTAGCCGGTCTCGGTGATGGTGACGACGACGTCCTCGCGGGCGATCAGATCCTCGTCGGCGACGTCGCCGTCGGCGGGGATGATCCGGGTGCGGCGGTCGTCGCCGTACTTCTCGATGAGCTCAGCCAGTTCGTCATGCACGATCGCACGCTGCCGTTCCGGCTTTTCCAGAATGTCCTTGAGGTCTGCGATCTCGGCTTCGATCTTGGCCAATTCATCGATGATCTTCTGGCGTTCCAGCGCGGCCAGCCGGCGCAGCTGCATGTCCAAAATCGCTTGCGCCTGAATGTCATCGATGTCGAGCAGCTCGATCAGGCCCTGGCGGGCGATGTCGACGGTCTGCGATGCCCGGATCAGGGCGATCACCTCATCGAGGGCATCGAGTGCTTTGACCAGACCGCGCAGGATGTGGGCCCGCTCTTCGGCTTTGCGTAGCCGGTAGCGGGTGCGCCGAACGATGACGTCCAACTGATGAGCCACGTAGTAGCGGATCATCTGATCCAGCCGGAGGGTGCGCGGCACTCCGTCAACGATCGAGAGCATGTTGGCGCCGAAGCTGGTCTGCAGCTGGGTGTGCTTGTAAAGGTTGTTCAGCACCACCTTGGCAACCGCGTCGCGCTTGATCTCGACGACGATGCGCAGTCCCACCCGGTCACTGCTCTGGTCTTCAATGTTGGCGATTCCCACCAACTTCCCGTCGCGCACCTGCTCGGCGATCGACGTGATGAAGTTGTCGTGGTTGACCTGATAGGGCAGCTCGGTGATGACCAGCAGGGCCCGCCCGCGCGAGTCCTCCTCGATCTCGACAACGCCGCGCATCCGGATGGAGCCGCGCCCGGTTCGGTAGGCGTCGTTGATGCCCTGCGAACCGACGATCAGGCCGGAGGTGGGGAAGTCCGGGCCCTTGACCCGCTCCATGACCGCTTCCAGGGTGGTTTCTTCGTCGGCCTCGTGGTTATCCAGGCACCAGAACACCGCTTCGGCGAGTTCGCGCAGGTTGTGCGGCGGGATGTTGGTCGCCATACCGACCGCGATACCGCCGGAACCGTTGGCCAGCAGGTTCGGGAACCGGCTCGGCAGCACCGTCGGCTCTTGTACCCGGCCGTCGTAGTTCGGGACGAAATCGACTGTTTCCTCGTCGATTTCGCGCAGCATCTCCATGGCCAGCGGAGTCAGCCGGGCCTCGGTGTAACGCATGGCGGCCGCGGGGTCGTTGCCCGGCGAACCGAAGTTGCCCTGGCCGTCGACCAGCGGGTAGCGCAACGACCACGGCTGAGCCATCCGGACCAGGGTGTCGTAGATCGAGGCGTCGCCGTGCGGGTGGTAGTTGCCCATCGTCTCGGCGACCGACCGTGCGGACTTCGCGTGGCTGCGGTCCGGACGGAACCCGGAGTCATACATCGCGTAGAGCACGCGGCGGTGCACCGGCTTGAGACCGTCACGCACCTCGGGCAGTGCACGGCCCACGATCACGCTCATGGCGTAGTCGATGTAGCTGCGCTGCATCTCCTGCTGGATATCGACCGGTTCGATCCGGTCCACCGAGTCGTCCCCGGGTGGCAGCGTGGTGTCTGTCATCTATTCCTCGTTCTGTGAAGAAGTCCGTCCGGTCAGATGTCGCGATGTCACGTCAAGGTCGGTTCGACGTCGCAATACATCTCTAAACGTCCAAGAAGCGAACGTCTTTCGCGTTGCGCGTGATGAAGCTGCGGCGGGCCTCAACGTCCTCGCCCATCAGGATCGAGAACAACTCGTCCGCGGCGGCCGCGTCGTCGAGCGTGATCTGGCGCAGCACCCGCACACTGGGATCCATCGTGGTCTCCCACAGCTCCTTGGCATCCATCTCACCGAGGCCCTTGTACCGCTGAATGCCGTCATCGATGTTGATCTTCTTGCCGGCGGCCTTGCCGGCTTCCAGCAGGCCATCACGTTCGCGGTCGGAGTAGGCGAATTCGGCGTCGTTACCGCGCTGCCACTTGAGCTTGTACAGCGGTGGCTGCGCCAAGAACACGTGCCCGTGCTCCACCAGCGGCCGCATGAAACGGAACAACAGGGTGAGCAGCAGCGTTGAGATGTGCTGGCCGTCGACGTCGGCGTCGGCCATCAGCACGATCTTGTGGTAGCGCAGTTTGGAGATGTCGAATTCGTCGTGAATACCGGTGCCCAGTGCGGTGATAATGGCCTGGACCTCGTTGTTCTTCAGGACGCGATCGATGCGCGCCTTCTCGACGTTGATGATCTTGCCGCGCAGCGGCAGGATCGCCTGGAACATCGAGTCGCGGCCGCTCTTCGCCGAGCCGCCGGCCGAATCACCCTCCACCACATACAGTTCGGACTTACTCGGGTCATTCGAGCGGCAGTCGGCCAGCTTTCCGGGCAGGCCGCCCAGATCCGTTGCGCTCTTGCGCCGCACCAATTCTCGGGCTTTGCGGGCGGCCATGCGGGCCTGCGCCGAAGAGACCGCCTTGTTGATGATGGTCTTGGCTTCGGCGGGGTTGGCCTCGAACCAGTGGCCCAGCTGCTCATTGCAGACTTTCTGCACGAACGACTTGACCTCGGTGTTGCCCAGCTTGGTCTTGGTCTGGCCCTCGAACTGCGGCTGGGACACCTTCACGGAGATGACCGCGGCCAAGCCCTCGCGGATGTCGTCACCGGTGAGGTTTGGGTCCTTGTCCTTGAGCAGCTTCTTGTCCTTGGCGTATTTGTTGACCACGCTGGTCAATGCCGACCGGAAACCCTCTTCGTGAGTGCCGCCCTCGGCGGTGTTGATGGTGTTGGCGAAGGTGTGCACCGACTCGGAGTATCCGCCGTTCCACTGCATGGCAATCTCGACTTCATGTCCGGTTCCCTTGCCGTCGAAGTCGACGATGGTCGGGTGGATCGCGGTCTTGCTGCGGTTGATGTGCGCGACGAAATCGCGCAGACCGCCGGGGTAGCAGAAGACGCGGTGCTTGACCTTGTGTGGAGCTACGGCCTCGGCGGCCTGTTCCTCCGCGGTCTTGGGTGCTTCGGCGGTGTCGCTGACAACCTCGTCGACGACCTCTTCGACGCGCACCCGCTCATCGGTGAGGTCGATGGTCAGGCCCTTGTTGAGGAATGCCATCTCCTGCAGGCGCCGCGCCACAGTCTCGAAGTCATAGGTGGTGGTTTCGAAGATGTCCGGGTCGGCCCAGAACCGGATGGTGGTGCCGGTCTTCTTGGTCTTCTCGCCCTTGCGCAGGGTCCCGGGAACGGATTTGTCGTAGGACTGGAACCACTGGTAGCCGTCGACGCAGATGTCGGCCTCCAGTCGGGTGGACAGCGCGTTGACCACCGAGACGCCGACGCCGTGCAGACCGCCGGAGACGCTGTAGGCGCCCTCTTCGAACTTTCCGCCGGCGTGCAGCACGGTCATGACCACATCGACGGTCGGGATGCCGGTGGCGTGCATGGCGACCGGGATACCTCGACCGTCGTCGGTCACCTCGACGCCACCGTCTTCGAGGATGCGCACGGTCACCTGCGAGGCGAACCCGGCCATGGCCTCGTCGACCGCGTTGTCGACAACCTCCCAGATCAGGTGGTGGAGACCGCGTTCACCGGTGGAGCCGATGTACATACCGGGTCTTTTACGGACTGCTTCGAGGCCTTCGAGAACCTTGATCGAATCGGCACCATATTTGTTTTGGGCAGCCACGGTCGGGGAGCTCTCCTCAGGTTCGCAAGTCAGCATTCGACGCAGCACTCGGGTGCATGCGCGGGATACTGAGCCAGTCTACCTTGAGGCCCCGACGGCGAGCATTTTCTTGTGGTGTTTCTGCCTACCTGATTGCGCCGTGGCGTCGATATCGCGGTTTGCCTCGTGTCCGGCCGCTGGCCGGAACGATTTTCCTGCTCGTAGCGCCACACAGGCGCCGGATTCCGGCGGCGACTCAACCGTAGGTATCGCGCGGGCCCCGACCGGAGACGTGTAACGGCCCTTTGCGCCAGGACGGGGCCGTCGGGCCGGTGATCTTCAGCGTCTTGACCACGCCGTCACCGACGGCGGCGGCGATCTTGGCCAGCAATTGGGCTTGGACCAGGCGTAACTGGGTGGCCCAGGCGGTCGATTCAGCCGCCACGCTGAGCACCCCGTCGGAGAGCCGGGTCGGTGTTGCGTGCGAGGCGATGTCGTCACCGACCACCGAGCGCCATTGACCCAGCACCGTGCCCTCGGCCACCTGGGCAGACCAGCCCCGAGACTGCGCCAGGTCGCGGGTTGCCGCGCCCAGGCTCTGGGGATCGCGACGATCCGGTCCCGGCCCCGACCAGCTGCGGCGACCGCCGCCGGTGCCCGGGGTACGGCGGCGCAACGGCGCCCGGCGGCCTTGCCCGACGTCCTTGCCCTGGCTGCGAGCGGCTTCGCGCGCTTCGGCCAGGGTGCGGCGGACGAGGTCCATGCCGGCCAGGCCGGCCAGGTGCGCCGGTGGCTGCAGCACCGGTTCGTCGTGCGAGTCCTCGAAGTCGGTCACGAGGCATCGTCCATCAATTCCGACACCCTGCCCTCGTCACCTTCGGTGACCGCGATACGAATGTGGCGGGCCTGCCAGTCGGCGGGGATGTCGTCGGGCACGGCGGCGGTGATCAAGACCTGCTCGGCGGACGCCGCGACGCCGGCCAGCGCCCGGCGCCGGGCGGCGTCCAGTTCAGCGAAGACGTCGTCGAGCAACAGCACAGGCTCGGCGCCTTCGCTGCGGAGCAGTTCATAGGAAGCCAGTCGCAGCGCCAGCGCCATCGACCATGACTCGCCGTGGCTGGCAAACCCTTTCACCGGCCGGTCGCCGAGCTGCAACTCCAACTCGTCGCGGTGCGGGCCGACCAGGCATATCCCGCGGTCCAATTCCGCACCGCGGCGGCGGGTCAACTCCGCAATCAGGGCTTCTTGAAGTTCGGCCGCGCCCTGGTTCTCGATACCGGCGGGGATCTCGAGTTTCGGTCGATAGGCCACGGCGGCGGTTCTGGTGCCCGGCGCCAGCAGTTGATAAGCCTTCTCGACTTCCGGCGCCAACTGATTGACCAGGTCGATACGGGCGGCCATCAGCTCGGCGCCGTGCAACGCCAATTGGGAATCCCACACATCGAGGGTGTCGAGCACCGAACGGTCACCGCGGTGCAGTGCGCCCGGGGCACTTTTGAGCAGCGCTGTGCGCTGTCGCAGCACGTGAGCGTAGTCGGCGCGCACGCCCGCGATCCGCGGACGGCGCACACTGGCCAATTCGTCGAGGTAACGGCGGCGCTCGCCGGGATCACCGCGCACCAGCGCCAGGTCTTCGGGGGCGAACAACACCGCACGCAGTACCCCTACGACTTCGCGGGCGTGCCGCACCGGTGCGCGGTTCAGGCGCACCTTGTTGGCCCGGCCTGCGGCGATCTCCAGATCGACGGCGAGTTCGCGGCCCTCATTGACCACGATTGTCGAAACCACGGCGCGGGTGGCACCCGAGCGAATAAGTGGCGCGTCCGTGGCCACCCGGTGTGATCCCAAAGTGGACGAATACCACAGTGCCTCAACAAGATTGGTTTTACCGAAGCCGTTCGGTCCGACCAGCACCGTCGCGCCGGGCTCCAGTTCCAGATCGACGTGCGCCCAGGACCGGAAATCCCGCAGGCCCACGTGGCGGACATACACCGAGAAACCAACCCCTCCCGTCGTCGCTGCTGCGCCGATTTAGCCGGGCAGGCGAACCGGCATCAACAGGTAGACGTAATCCGACGGCACCGCCGGGAACGGACCATCACCGATCAGCGCCGGGTCTTCTGCGCTGGCGGGGCGCAGCACCGCCGGCTTCTTCGGATCGGTGAAACCCATCGACACCTTCTCGCTGTGCAGCGATCCCAACCCATCCGTGAGGTAGGTCGGGTTGAACGCGATGGTCAACGGCTCCCCGACGAAGTCGATCGGCAGATCCTCCTCGGCACGACCGACGTCTTCGGCACCGGCCGACAGTCGCAGAGTGCCCTCGGACAACTCCATGCGCACCTGGGCGCCCCGGTCGGCCACCAATGCCACACGTTTGATCGCCTCGGTGAGCTCAGCGACACCGATCGTGGCGACGGCAAGATGCTCGCTGGGCAGCAGTTGCCGGAATTTCGGGAATTCGGCATCCAACAGTCGAGTGGTGCTGCGCTTTCCAGCGCTGGTGATGCCCAGCAGGCCCTCATTGCCGACTGAAGCCCCAGCGCCCAGAGCCAGATGCACCTCGTTGCCGTCGCTGCTGGCCTTGGCCGCTTCAGCGAGGGTCTTCGCCGGGACCAATACCGCAGCTTCGGTACCTGGTGCGGCAGACCAACTCAGCTCTCGGACAGCCAGGCGGAAACGATCTGTGGCAGCCAAAACCACTGTGTTACCCGAGATTTCGACACGTATGCCGGTCAACATGGGCAGCGTGTCGTCACGGCCGGCGGCCACCGCCACCTGGCTGATGGCCTCGGCGAACACATCCGAGGACAGCACGCCAGTTTCGTCGGGCAGAGTCGGCAGAGTGGGGTAATCCTCGACCGTCATGGTCGGCAGCGAGAATCGTGAATTCCCACAGGTCAACGAGACCCGAGTGGATTCGACCTGGACTTCGACCGGCTTGGCCGGCAATGCCCGGGTAATATCCGAGAGCAGTCGACCGGATACCAAAACGCTTCCCGGAGAAGCGATCTCAGCAGCAAGCTGAACCTCGGCGGAGACTTCGTAATCGAATCCGGACACGGTCAGACCGTTGTCGGAACCCGTCAGCAGCACTCCGGCCAACAGGGGCACCGTGGGCCGGGCCGGCAGCGACTTGGCCACCCACGCCACCGCGTCAGCGAAGTCGTCCCGGTCCAGGCGGAACTTCAAGTCGGTCAGACCCGCGTTCGTGGTCGCCGCGTCCATAACGTCCTCTCGTCACCCCGATATCGAGCTCTACCCTGCGGCGACTGGTGAACCTCCCCACCCGCGGCCGTGTAACGCCCCACGCCGAAGTGTAGGAGCGGTCGGTCACCAACCGTAGAGCCTGGACGGCCTTCTTGAAAGTTAAACCTCAACACCGAGCGGCCCCACATGGCCTTGGACGGGGACCAGGCAGGCCGGTTGTGAACAGGCTCGGTTGACCCGAATCCCCAACGACCTGCTTTTAAAAAGAATCGAGGGATAACTCCCAGTATTAGTAGTAAGTCCTGTGGATGCTGGGCACAACGTGGCATCGTCGCTGCTGAGCGGGGGCACGGGGCTGGGGAAGAACAGTGCATGACACGCCCGGACCGGCCGGCGCGGCTGTGTATGAAGCAGGTGGTGTGGATCGACTGACGATTCGCCACCGGATCGTGGACAGGTTGTCCGCAGCGGTATCCACAGGGTCCAGCCGTGACGGGTGGTACGAGTGGGTCCAAAGTTTTTTGCAAGAAGGACGGACTTCCGAGCCGGGAATCAGCGCTTGGCGCGCTGCCGGATCCGGGTGGTGAGCTCTTTGACTTGATCGAAGACCTCGCGACGTTCGGCCATCTCGCCGCGGATCTTGCGCTCGGCATACATCACCGTGGTGTGGTCGCGACCGAATGCCTGGCCGATCTTGGGCAGCGACAGGTCGGTCAGCTCCCGGCACAGATACATGGCGATCTGGCGGGACTGCGCCAGCGGCCGTGTCTTGCCGGGCCCGCGTAGTTCCTCGACGGAGGTGTCGAAGTATTCGGCGATGACCGCCATGATGATCGCGGCGCTGATCTGCATAGTGCTGGCGTCGGCGATCAGGTCACGCAGCACGATCTCGGCCAACGCCCGGTCGATCGGGGTCTTGTTGAGTGAGGCGAATGCGGTTACGCGGATGAGCGCGCCCTCGAGTTCGCGGATGTTGCGTTCGATGCTGGTGGCGATGAGCTCCAGCACATCGGCCGGCACATCGAGGCGTTCCATCTGCGCCTTCTTGCGCAGAATGGCGATCCTGGTCTCTAGATCCGGCGGCTGAACATCGGTGATCAAGCCCCACTCGAAACGAGTTCGAAGCCGATCCTCAAGGGTGGCAAGCTGTTTCGGCGACCGATCGGAAGTGATCACGATCTGCTTGTTGGCGTTGTGCAGCGTGTTGAAGGTATGGAAGAACTCTTCCTGGATACCTTCCTTACCCTCGATGAACTGGATGTCATCGACCAGTAGCACATCGATGTCGCGATAGCTCCGCTTGAACGCCACCTTGCGGTCGTCGCGAAGAGAGTTGATGAAGTCGTTGGTGAACTCTTCAGTGGAGACGTACTTGACGCGCATCCCGGGGAAGAGCCGCTGGGTGTAGTTGCCGGCCGCATGCAGCAGGTGGGTCTTACCCAGACCGGACTCACCCCATATAAAGAGCGGGTTGTAAGCGCGAGCCGGTGCTTCGGCGATGGCCAGTGCGGCGGCGTGGGCGAACCGGTTGGAGGTGCCGATGACGAAGGTGTCAAAGGTGTAGCGCCGGTTGAGGCTTGCACCGTCGGCGGTCGGCGAGTCCTCACTGGGCCGCTCGGTGAAGTAGTTGGGCCAGTCGTATTCGACGTCGGTGGTCTCGTCGTCTTCGTCCTCGACGCGCACCTCTACACCGGGGTCGGTGCTGGAAGTGGTGGGCGGGTCTTCAGCGACCTGCGGTGAGATGCGAACACCGAGTTCGATGGCGTGGCCGAGGCGCCGGCTGAGTGCATCGGTGATCTGGGTCCGCAGATGCCGTTCGATCTCGTTCTGGACGAAACTGCTCGGGACCGCCAAGAGCGCGAAGCCCTCGACGATGGCCAGCGGGTGGACTAGCTTGAGCCAGGCCTTCTGCTGGGGAGTCAGGGCTGGCGCGTCGCCGTTGGCTCCCGCGGATTCGCCGTTGAGTTCGGCGACTACCTCGTCCCAGAGACCGAGGAACGGAGTGCCGGGGTCCTCATTCACAGCCCCATCCCCCTGGTTCGACGCCGTCCGGCCTGGCACCGCAGCGCACGCGTGCCGTCAGGGGACATGCTATCCACACACTTATCCACAGATGTGGATGAGGTGCGCATTCCGCGATGAGGCCCTCCGGGCCGGGTGCTCAGCAACGGATACTCCAGACAAAAGACGCCATATCTGAAGCGCCAGCCGCTTCGTGATCTTCGGTTCGTGGTCGAGAAACCGCTCCGGTTCCGAAACGGCGCTGGCAAGGAAGCTAACAGGTTTCTGCCTAGACGACTACTCATTTCAGCGAGATGAAGCGAATGAAAACGAAGGTCGTTAGCGGGACCGATACGGGTGTGAACAGTGTGAATAGTGGGTCGATTTCGTAGGCCGATGGGCAGCGTGCAGTGCGGCGACTACACCGGGGTTTGACCCGGCGAACGTGCATCAGTACCCTCGAACAGTCGCCCGAACGTTGGCGATACGGCTGCGACCGGCCTAAAGGCCGGAGCCCGCGCCGGTTACGAGCAAGACAGCAAGACGCAGAAGTTCACCGAGCTTACCGAGTGCGTCGCGTGCGACAGGCACAACGGGCTTCCGGTGTGTCGGGCTTATGCGACGCAAGATGCAATAAGGAGAGTGTGCCGTGGCCAAGGGCAAGCGGACCTTCCAGCCCAACAACCGTCGTCGGGCCCGCGTGCACGGGTTCCGGCTGCGGATGCGTACCCGTGCCGGCCGTGCCATCGTCACCGCCCGGCGCAGCAAGGGCCGACGCTCGCTGACCGCCTGAGCACAGGCAGCTCGGCGGTGCTCCCGGCTCAATACCGGATGAGACGATCGGCCGACTTCGGTGCAACGGTCAAGCATGGCCGAAGGGCGGTGCAGCCGGACGTCATCGTGTACAGCCGGGTCGTAGTCGACCAATGGACGGACTCGTCTGAGGAGTCGGCGTCGGACGGCGCGGCGGGAACTCCGCCGACGATAGGTCTGATCATTGCCAAGTCGGTCGGTACGGCTGTCGACCGACATCGGGTGGCTCGGCGACTGCGCCATGTGGCCCGTGGAGTGTTGGCCGACCTGGAACCGCGAGAGCAACTCGTGATTCGGGCGCTGCCCGGCAGCAACGGCGCGAGCTCGGACAAGCTCAGCGCTCAGTTGCGGACAGGACTGCGGTCGATCCGCCGGGGTGCGGGGGCGGTGCGCTGATGCACGCGGTCGCGGTAGCACCGGTACGCGGGTTGATCTTCGTCATCGAGCTCTATCGGAACATGATCTCGCCACTGCGTCTGCCCAGCTGCCGCTTCATGCCGACCTGTAGTCAGTACGCGGTCGAGGCATTGACCGAGTACGGGTTGATTCGCGGCAGCTGGTTGGCGGCGCTACGGCTGGCCAAGTGCGGACCGTGGCATCAAGGCGGATGGGACCCGATTCCCGAACGGTCCCAGGGGGCTGCTGACTGCGGCTGCCCGTCCGAGAACAACTCGGGCAATCGAGCGGAGGGTGAATACCGTGTCCTTTGATCCGGGCAGCCTGGACTACGTGTACTACCCGGTGTCGGGCATTATGTGGTTGTGGTACAAGGCTTTTGGCCTCCTCCTGGGACCCGCGAGCTTCTTCACCTGGGCGCTGTCGGTGGTGTTCCTGGTGTTCACCCTGCGGGCGCTGCTGTACAAGCCGTTCGTTAAGCAGATCCGGACCACCCGGCAGATGCAGGAGCTGCAGCCGCAGATCAAGGCGCTGCAGAAGAAGTACGGCAAGGACCGCCAGAAGATGGCGCTGGAGATGCAGAAGCTCCAGCGGGAACACGGCTTCAACCCGATCCTGGGGTGTTTGCCGATGCTCGCGCAGGTTCCCGTCTTCCTGGGGCTGTTCCACGTGCTTCGGTCGTTCAACCGGACCAGTACCGGGATCGGTCAGCTTGGCCTGTCGCCCGATCTGAACCGGCAGCTGGGCAACTACTTCTTCAGCGCGGCCGACGTCGGAAACTTCCTGGACGCGAATCTGTTCGGTGCCCCGCTGGGCGCGACCATGATCCAACGCACCGGGCTGGACGCCTTCACCGAGTTCAACCGGCTGTCGGTGATCGTGGTCGGCGTGCCGATCATGATCGCGGCCGGTATCGCGACGTACTTCAACAGCCGGGCGTCGGTCGCGCGGCAGAGCCCTGAGGCCGCCGCCAACCCGCAGACCGCGATGATGAACAAGCTGGCGCTCTATGTCTTCCCGCTGGGCGTGGTGGTCGGTGGGCCGTTCCTGCCGCTGGCGATCATCTTGTACTGGTTCTCCAACAACATCTGGACCTTCGGCCAGCAGCACTACGTGTTTGGGCTGATCGCCAAGGAGGAAGAGGACAAGAAGGAAGAGGCGCTGCGGCGCCGCGCGGCCAATGCGCCAGCCCCCGGGGTTAAGCCCAAGCGGGGTAGCCGAGCGGTCGCAACCGATGCAGCCGGGGATTCCGATGACCCCGCCGAGGAGCCGGGCGCGATCGAGGCGGAGGCCGGTGAGGCCGGGAACCCTGAGGCCGCCAAGCGGAGCCCGAATCGGCCGGCTGCCCGCGGCGGCCGGCCGGGGGCCGGGGCGAAGCCGAAGAAACGTAAGCGGTGACGTAAACCGCGACAAGCCAACCGGCGCGCGAGCCGCCGGGCACGGAGGGAGACGACATGACCGACACGACTGACATGAACGACGCCGGGACCACGGAGCGCGAGTCCGTGGCCTCCGAGGGCGAGGCCCAGGAGGGCCAAGCCGCCCCCACGGTGGACCTGGAAGACCGACTGGTTGCCGAAGGCGAGATCGCCGGCGACTACTTGGAGGAGTTGCTCGACCTGCTGGACTTCGACGGCGACATCGACCTCGATGTCGAGGGCCGCCGCGCGGTGGTGAGCATCGACGGCGGCACGGACCTGTCCAAGCTGGTCGGCCGCAAGGGCGAGGTGCTCGATGCGCTGCAGGAGCTGACCCGTTTGGCGGTGCACCAGAAGACAGGCGAACGCAGCCGGTTGATGCTCGACATCGCCGGGTGGCGCCGTCGGCGGCGCGACGACTTGACCGCGCTGGGCGACGAGGTGGCCCGGCGGGTGCTGGAAAGCGGTGCCGACGAGGAACTGGCCCCGATGAGCCCGTTCGAACGTAAGATCGTCCACGATGCGGTGGCCGCCGTCGCCGGTGTGCACAGTGAGAGCCAGGGCGTCGAGCCGTCACGCCGCGTAGTGGTACGGCGGGACTGACCAAGACTCAGCGGGGGGAATCACAACAGTGTGATTCCTCGCCACGGTCCGTTCCCGGGAAGCCGGAGGAATGTTTCACGTGAAACATGTCGAGGGAGCACCGGCACCCGAGCCACCCCCGGAGGCGACGGAAGTATTCGGCGACCGCCTTCCCATGGCTCGCTGCTACGCGGCCTTGTTGGCCGGACCCGGTGTAGAGCGTGGCCTGATCGGCCCCCGAGAAGTCGAACGGCTCTGGGAGCGGCACCTGCTCAACTGTGCTGCAGTCGCGGAACTGCTGGAGCCCGGGGAGCGGGTGGCGGACATCGGTAGTGGGGCCGGCCTGCCGGGAATACCCGTGGCGATCGTCCGCCCGGATGTATCGATGATCCTCGTCGAGCCACTGCTGCGCCGCAGCGAGTTCCTGCATGAGGCGGTCGCGGAACTGGGCCTCGCGGGGGTGGAGGTGGTGCGTGGCCGTGCCGAAGATGCTGTCGTGCGGGACACGGCCGGCGGCTGCGATGCCGTCACGTCGCGTGCCGTGGCAAGCCTGGACAAGATCGGCCGGTGGAGCCTGCCGCTGCTACGAACGGGCGGCCGGATGCTGGCGATGAAGGGGGAGCGGGCGCAGGCCGAGGTTGATGAGCATCGCGCTGTGATGGCCAGACTAGGCGCCAACGAGGTAAGGGTGGTGAGATGTGGCGTGGACTATTTGACCCCGCCCGCGACCGTGGTGCTGGCGCTGCGGGGAGACCCCGCGGTGAAGCGCGTACGCGCTCGGGCGGCGAGCAGCACGGCACGACGGTCGAGCAGGAGGCAGGCATGAGTAGAGCAGTCCCCCCGGGCGTTACGTCACGGTCGTCGGCCGCGAAGTCCGCAGCGTCCGCTGCGGCTGTTTCACGTGAAACATCGTCGGGCTCGGTTTCACGTGAAACATCGTCGGACTTTGTCGACACCCCGATCGGAGCGGCGGCCGAGCGCGCAATGCAAGTGCTGCACACCAACAACCGGTTGCCCCGCCCCACCCGCCGCCGCGTCTTCACCGTGGCCAATCAGAAGGGCGGCGTCGGCAAGACCACCACCGCGGTCAACCTCGCCGCCGCCCTCGCGGTGCAGGGCATCAAGACCCTGGTGATCGATCTCGATCCGCAGGGCAACGCGAGCACCGCCTTAGGTATCGCCGACCGCAAATCGGGCACCCCGTCGTCGTACGAAGTGTTGATCGGGGCGATCCCGGTGACCGAAGCGCTACAGCAGAGCCCGCACAACGAACGGCTGTACTGCATTCCCGCCACCATCGATCTGGCCGGCGCCGAGATCGAATTGGTGAGCATGGTGGCGCGGGAGAACCGGCTGCGTAATGCGCTGGCAGACTTGGACGACTTCGACTTCGACTACGTCTTCATCGACTGCCCGCCCTCACTCGGACTGCTGACGGTCAACGCGTTGGTTGCCGCACCGGAGGTGCTGATTCCGATCCAGTGCGAGTACTACGCCCTGGAGGGCGTGTCCCAGTTGATGCGCAACATCGAGATGGTCAAGGCGCACCTCAACCCGCGGCTGGAGGTCACCACGGTGCTGCTGACGATGTATGACGGGCGCACCAAGCTGGCCGATCAAGTCGCCGACGAGGTCCGGCGCTACTTCGGTGACCGGGTACTGCGGACGGTGATCCCGCGCAGCGTCAAGGTGTCGGAGGCGCCTGGCTACAGCATGACGATCATCGACTACGACCCAGGTTCACGCGGGGCGATGAGCTACCTCGATGCCAGCCGGGAGCTCGTCGAGCGAGACCTGGCCGACGGTGGGGGACAGCAGTGACCGCCGATGTACGACGACCCGGAGAAGAACAGGAGCGCCCCAGATGACCGGACCGTCGCGTAAGAAGGGCGGCTTGGGCCGCGGCCTGGCCTCGCTGATCCCGACGGGACCCGGCGAGGGGAACGAGGGCCCGGGTGACCGTCGTGCCGGCTTGGGCCCGCGCATGGGGGATGCCGCTGCGGATGTCGTTCTCGGTGGCGGTAGCAGCGCGGCCGCCCCTGCGCCCACCGCCGACGTGGGCGCGGTGTACCGGGAGATCAGGCCGGCCGACATCGATCCCAACCCGCGCCAGCCCCGGCAGGTTTTCGACGACGAGGCGCTGGCCGAGCTGGTGCACTCGATCCGGGAGTTCGGGCTCATGCAGCCCATCGTGGTGCGTGCCGTACCCGGTTCGTCGCGATACCAGTTGGTCATGGGGGAGCGGCGTTGGCGGGCTTCCCAGCAGGCCGGCCTGGAGACCATCCCGGCGATCGTGCGGGAGACCGAGGACGACAACCTGTTGCGCGATGCGCTGCTGGAGAACATCCACCGGGTACAGCTGAACCCGTTGGAAGAGGCGGCCGCCTACCAGCAACTGCTGGACGAGTTCGGGGTGACCCACGACGAACTGGCCACCCGCATCGGTCGCTCTCGTCCATTGGTGACCAACATGATCCGGTTGCTGCGCCTGCCGATTGCCGTGCAGCGCAGGGTCGCCGCCGGCGTGTTATCGGCCGGCCATGCCCGTGCCCTGCTGTCGCTGGAGGCCGGATCGGAGGCCCAGGAGGAGCTGGCGGCGCGGATCGTGGCCGAGGGACTGTCGGTGCGAGCCACCGAGGAAGCGGTCACCCTGGCCAACCGAGGGGGCACCCCGACACCGGTCGCGCCGCGGCGTAAGCCGATCCAGATGCCCGGTCTGCAGGACGTCGCAGAGCGGTTGTCGACCACCTTCGACACCCGCGTGACGGTCAGTCTCGGCAAGCGCAAAGGCAAGATCGTGGTCGAGTTCGGCTCTGTCGACGATTTGCAGCGCATCGTCGCGATGATGGACTCGACAACCTCCTGAGGCGTTGTTCGCCCAGGTCCAGGGCCACACGGCCGTTACGTCACTGTGACGGTACGGTGACCCGGCCCCGGCGGGAGTGCTGAAACATGTTGATTAACAGCAGCTTTCATTTTTCGGAGGAACCGACCCACCGAATGGGACCGAGGGTGGCATCCGGCGCCTCGACCCTCCTATTCTTAAGGGGCCGTCGTCGGCGGCAGCACGGGTTGAGACCGGGAGTCCAGTGTCTGTCCGAATCGCACCCCTGAAGCTCGAGGGCTTCGAGCAGCTTCCCAAGCACGCGCGCCGCTGTGTCTTCTGGGAGGTCGATCCAGCCACCCTCGGCGGCGACGATCACCTCTCGGACCCGGAGTTCGAAAAGGAAGCTTGGCTGTCGATGGTGATGCTGGAGTGGGGGACCTGCGGCCAGGTCGCCACCCCGTCGGCCGCCGCGCGAGGAGTCGGGGATCCACAGTGCCTCGGCTATGTGCTCTACGCACCCCCGCGAGCCGTGCCGCGGGCCCACCGGTTTCCCACCGGGCCGGTCTCGGCCGACGCTGTGCTGCTGACTTCGATCGGGGTCGATCCGGCTCCGATGGCCGACGGTCTGCCACGGGAACTGATCTCGCGGGTAGTCGAAGAACTGATGCGGCGCGGCGTACGCGCGCTCGAGGCCTTCGGCCGCACGACTGCGGTCTCCGAACTACTCGATCTCGGCACCGTCCCGCCTGACGTCGCACCGGTGTTGGAGGCGGTCGGCGACTGCTCGGTCGAGCATTGCATCATCGCCGCAGATTTCCTGACCGACGTCGGGTTCACCGTGGTGGCGCCGCACCAGTATTTCCCGCGGCTGCGCCTGGAACTCGACAAGGGCCTGGGGTGGAAGGCAGAGGTGGAGGCCGCACTAGAGCGCCTGCTGGAGAGCTCGCGGTTGGAGCAACCGATAGGGGTGGGCGCCCCCGCGGTGTCCGGCGCTGCGACCGCGTCCCAGCGGCGTCTCTCCTGCGTCGAGTCTTGCTGAACCGCCGGGTCTTTGCGGCGGTCCCAGCGGCGTCTCTCCTGCGTCGAGTCTTGCTGAACCGCCGGCGGTCAGGAGCCGCCGAGATGGCCGGTTCGCTCGACCGAAAGCTCGTGGGCCAGCAGTTCGGCGAACGTGAAGGTCCCGGTGGGCCGGTCGTTCTTGCCGAGCAGATAGAGCCGTTTGACCGCGGCGAGCATTCCTTCGGCGATGGCGTCGCGATTGGCGGGAGAGGCCAGCATCCCGCGATCACGCGGGCTGGTGATGTAGCCGACGTCGACCTCGACGGTGGGCATGCGGGTCAGCCGCAGCAGATCCCAGGTTCGGCCGTGCGCCCGACAGTCCTGTAATCCGGTGCGCGCCACTATCTCTCGCTGAATAAAGTCGGCAAGGTTGCGGCCGATGGTGGACACCGAGCCATGCGAGTTGCCGAAGTGGAAGGACGCCACGCCGTTGGCTGCCGGGCTGACGTGGGTGGCACAGCGCAGACTGATCATCAGGTCGGCGCCCACGGCGTTTGCGGTCGCGGCGCGCTCGGCGTCCGACGGGCTGCGACCGCTGGGACGGGACAGGAAAGTGTCCATCCCGATGGCCGTCATCCGGCCTTCCAAACGACTTGCCAAGTCCCACAAGATGTCTGCTTCGCTGATCGGTCCCGACGGAGTCTGGAGGATCAGGCCGTGGTCGCGGCCCCCGCGGCCCGGGTCGATGACGATCCGCTTGCCGGAGAGGCGGGGTCCCGAGCGCCGTACCAGTTCCTCCTCGCGGATCGCGTGCGGCGAACCGCCGGTCACCCGTGAGGCCAGGAAGTTCAAGGAGCGCAACGTTTCCGGCCCGCAGATACCATCGGCGTACAAACCGTACTCACGCTGATAGGACGCCAACGCGTTGTGCGTCTGGATGCCGAAGTAGCCGTCGACCAGACCGGTGTAGAAACCCAGATCCTGCAGGCGCGCCTGCAGGGTGGCGACGTCGTCGCCGTACATCGGCGCCCCGAACTGGTGGTTGAGAATACGGGCGCCCAGTCGGTAGGAGGCCTCCTTGAGCGCACGGTAGGTGGCCTCGCCGATCACGCCGTCGACGAGTAGGCCCCGCTGCTGCTGAAAGGCCCGCACCGCCTGGTCCAAGTCCTCGTCGAAGACGTCCAGGGCGACGTGTTTGCCAGTGCTCAGATCCGCGTCTGGGCTGTCCACCAGCCCCAGCGCAGCCAGCGCTGCCCGGATCTCCACCACGGCACCACTGCGGTCGCCACGACGCAGGCCCTGCTCGGTGCCGCGATGCCGACCCGACATTACTGAGCCCCTCCGGTTGTCGCTGTTGGCAGTGGAACCGTGCTGGTGGTTGCCAGCAGATTAGCCAGAATTGTCTCAGATCCCCGGCCAATTTTCGAAAACGGCGAGGCAATAAAAGGCACCTGAGAGCCGAGGCTCACAAGCGCGTCGGACAGTGCCCGGAATCGCTAGGTCGCGTCTGCGAGCTCCCGCAACAGCGCCGCTTTGCCCTTGGCGCCGACGATCCGCTTCACCGGCTGGCCGTCCTTGAACAGGATCAAGGTGGGGATCGACACCACGTTGAAGTCCCGGGCGGTGTCCGGGTTGGCATCCACGTCGAGCTTGGCGACGGTGAGCTGGTCAGCCTGCTCGGCGGCGATCTCCTCGAGGACCGGGGCCACCATCTTGCAGGGGCCGCACCAGGTCGCCCAGAAGTCCACCAGCACGGGCTTGCTGCTGGCCAATACGTCGGCGGCGAAGGTGGCATCGGAGACGTTCACGGTGGCGTGCTCGGTCATCGGGGTGCTCCCATCAGGGTTTGGGTACCGGTGTCGTGGGCTTCGGCGGTATCGGCCGCTTCTTCGGATTCTGCCAGCCAGCGTTCGGCGTCGATGGCGGCCGCGCAGCCGGTTCCGGCCGCGGTGATCGCCTGCCGGTAGGTGCGGTCCACCAGGTCGCCGGCGGCGAACACCCCCTCCAAGGAAGTGCGTGACCCCGGTTGCTGGACCAGCACGTAGCCGTCCGGGTCCAGGTCGACGGCGCCACGCACCAGCGCCGAGCGGGGGTCGTGGCCGATCGCGACGAACACGCCGGTCACCGGCAGGGTGGTTTCCGTGCCGGTCTCGGTGTCGCGCACCCGCAGCCCGGTCACGGTCGTCTCACCCTCCACGGCCACCGGCACGCTGTTGGTGAGGAACCGGATCTTGTCGTTCTCGCGGGCCCGGTTGAGCATGATCTTCGAGGCGCGGAACTCTTCGCGGCGGTGTACCAGGGTCACGCTGCGGGCGAAGCGGGTCAAGAAGGTGGCCTCTTCCATCGCGGAGTCGCCGCCGCCGATCACCGCGATGTCCTGGTCGCGGAAGAAGAATCCGTCGCAGGTGGCACACGAGCTCACCCCGCGGCCGAGCAGTTCCTGCTCACCGGGGATGTTCAGGTAGCGGGCGGCAGCACCCATGGCCAAGATGACCGCACGGGCCCGGTGCGTCTCGCCGTCGGCGGTGACGACGGTCTTGACCGGCCCGTCCAGCTCCACCGATTCGATGTCCTCCATGCGCAGGTCAGCGCCGAAGCGCAGCGCCTGCTCGCGCATCTCGTCCATCAGCTCAGGGCCCATGATGCCGTTGCGGAAGCCGGGGAAGTTCTCCACCTCGGTGGTGGTCATCAGCGCGCCGCCGAAGGCGGTCCCCTCGAAGACCAGCGGGGCCAGTTGTGCCCGGGCGGCGTAGATCGCGGCGGTGTACCCGGCCGGGCCGGAACCGATGATGATCACATCGTGGGTGGATGGTGTCTCAGACATCGAGGGCCTTTCCGCGCGGGAGATCTGGTTACTGGGCTAGCAACGTCAGCGTAGGCGGCGATGTTCCCCGGTTCGCTACTGCCGGGTCCGGCCGGCGGCTAGGGGCGCCGCACAGTGGTGTCGGCCAGCAGCCCGGTGTCGGCGGAACTGCAGTGCGGAGCCACCGCCAACGCGATGATCGTGCCCTCTGGCGTGCCCGGCAGCAGCAGCACCACGCCGCGGTGACCGTTGATGGTGACCTCGCGGGCGCCGAGCACCTGTGTCGAGGCGGGGTAGCCCAGTCCGGCCAGGCAGCCGGTCCGGCGGGCCGGATCGGTCAGCGGGCCGTAATCGGGGCGACGGTCCAAGAGCTCGAGGATCTCCGGCTCGGTCAGCGGCAGCACCGCGGTGGGAGCGGAAGCCACCGTTATGGCGTCCAGGGAGCGCGGGCCGCTGGGGGTGTCGCCGGGGAACCGGATCAGCGCGGCGGTACCGACCCCGATAGCGATCAACGCGGCGGCGCCTCCGGCCCAGGCGGCGATCCGGCGCAACGGGGGCAGGGGACGGCTCGAGTGCGCCGGTGGCCTGGTGCGGGCCCGGGACTGTGCGCCGCCTTCATCGCTTGGCATGCTGCCGCTTCCGCTCGCTCTGGTGTCGTCACGCGCAGTCGTCGATCCGACCTGGAAACCCGCCCTTCGGCGCCAAGGCTATCCGGCCGCCGGCCGGCGCACCCGCGGCGCCGGGCGTCCGGTGGTCGGCTGGTCTGAGCAGGACGGCCAGCCGAGCGCGACCGCGGGCGCAGCGACTCTTGACGGTGCCCGGTGCCACGCCGAAGGCGTGGGCGGCATCAGCGACCGAATAGCCCTGCATGTCGACGGCGACCACCGCAGCCCGTTGGTCGGCGGGCAACCGGGACAACGCGGCGCGCACTTCCAGCGCCGTCTCTACCGCGGCGGTGTGATCATCGACAACGGCGTGCGTGACGTGCAGTTCGGTGTAGGAGATCTTGTTGCGGCGCAGGCGATCCAAGCAGGCATTGAGTACGATCCGGTGCAGCCAGCTGCCGACCGCGGCGTTGTAACGAAACGATCCCGCCGCCCGATGCGCCGACAACATCGCCTCCTGCAGCGCGTCCTCGGCGTCTTCCGGACACCCGGTGGTGAGCCGGGCCAACCGGTGTAGCCGGCGGTGGTGGCGGCCGTAGAGCTCGCCGAAGGCGAAGCGGTCACCGGCGACGTGCGCGGCCAACAGCTCGGCGTCGCTGCGGTCCGGGTGCCCCATGGGCGGACAGTAACCAGCGGCGGCCCCGTGGGCACTTCACCCGACCGAGCTGTGCACAGGCCCGCTGCGCCGGCACGGCGACCCGCCTAGGAAGCCGCCTGCACGGTGATCTCGGAGATCTGGGTGCGGCTCTCGCCCGCGGTGTTGCCCATCGTGGAGATCCACACCAGCAGGTTCGAAGTCGGAGCCGCCGAGTCGGCGCTGATCTTGTTCGAACCGGGCTGAAGCGACTTCGCCGGGGCCAGCAAGGTGGTGTCTTCGAGCCGCGACGGCTTCGGCGTCGAAGAAGAGCGCAGCTCCACCCGGGTGCCGGTGCTGGACACGTTGAGGGTGACGGTGCCGATCACCGTGGGCTTGGGCAGTTGCAGCATCAGCCCGACGCCGTTCTTGAAGTTCGGGAACGGCACCGGATCGGAGTAGGTGTCCGTCGACCAGGCGGTGGCCGGATTGCCGTCGATAGCCAGGCCGGCGTCCTGCGGCCGGTCCGCCTCGCCCCCGGGCGAGAAGACCGTCGCCTGGACCGGCTTCACGATGCCGCTGGGTCCGGTGGTGCCCGGCTGCGACGACGCCGAAGGACTGCTCAACCCCAGCTCGGTCTTGTCGAGCCCGTTGACGTCCCCGAAGATCCGGTTCAGCACCGAAGCCAGCACCAGCAGCGCGACCAAGATGACGGCCCCGCCGATGCCCAGGCCGATCAGCACCCGGCGGCGCCGCTCGGCCCGCGTCTCGTCGTCCGGTGGTGCCGGGGCCGGACGGGGCGCGGGCGCCTCGGCGCCGACCGTCCCCAACAGCTCGGTCTGCTCGTGCAGGGCCGTGGCCTGCTGCAGCAGGTTCGACAGCGTCGACGCGCCGCGGATCCCGCCGTCTGGCTGGATCGCGTGGCTGGCCGCCGCGGCGATCTGGAACGGGATGTCCGGGTTGATCGCGTCGGGTTTGACCGGGTTGCCGGCCTCGTCGCGGTCCGCGGGCTCCAGCCCCACGTCGGCCCCGGCATCGGCCAACGGCCACCGGTTGACCAGCAGCGCATACAAGGTGGCGCCGATCCCGCGGATGTCGTCCTCGGGCTTGGTATCCGGCAGCGTGGCGGGGAAGGCCAGGGTGACGTCGCCGTCGATGCTGACCCGGACCCGGGCCGGATGGTCGATCGATAGCGCCACGCCACTTTGGTGGGCGGACTCGGCCGCGGTGGCCAACGACCGGATCGCGCGGGCGGCACCGATCGGCGAGGGCGCGGTGCCGGCCACCTCCTGCAGCGAGGCGCCACGCACCCATTCAGAGACCACCAGGCCGCCCGCACCGACACGCACCACGTCGAGCACCCGGGCGATTCCGGGCAGGCTGATCTGGCTGAGCCGCTGGGTGCGCGACAGCACGCCGGTGAGCTGGTCATCGGCCAGGGTCTGGTTCGGATCGACGAACGTCAACGCGACTTGGCGGTCCAGTGCGGTGTCCAGCGCCTGCCAGAACTGCAGCACCGGGGTGCCGCCGTGGCGTACCAGCAGCCGGTAGCGGCCGCCGGCGATGCTCAGGCCGGGCGTCAGCAAGCTCTGGTTGCCGGCCGACTCGGGGGCGTCGGTCGCCCGCGGAGACGGCTGCGGAGCAACGGTCCGCGACGCGGCGCGAGGCCCGGTGCCTTCGGAAGGAATGTTGGCCACCTCCGCGCCTTTCGGTGTCCAGCCACCGGTGATGTGCTCCGGCGGCGTGTGCGCGGCGGGATCGTTCGGGACGTCCCCGCCGTCTGTGGGCAAACGGTTGTGCTCAGCGTACGGGACGCTCGTATCGGGAGAAGGCGGGTTCGCCACGCCGATCGGGGCTTCTCCGGCACCGATTCTTCGACGCACCGCGGCCAGCGCGGCAACCGCCTCGGGCACCTCGGCGCGCACCATGACCGCCCCGATGATCGGCAGCATCACCAGCGTCATCACTAGCAGGCGCAGCATCGATCCCGCCGCACCGCGGTCGGTCAGCATGCCCAGGCCCAGCACTCGATCCAGCACCTCGGCGACCAGCCCGGCCAGCAGCGACGCCGTCAACGTCACCAGCACGGTGCGGATCACGTCCGGCCCCACCAGCCCGCCTACCGGGCGCAGTGAGCGCCGCAGCAGCACGTGCCCGACGATCGCGCCAGCGAGAAAGCCCAAGCCGTTGGCCAGACCGAGGTAGGCCGCCACCAGATCGGGGTTGTCGGTCAGGTGCGGGGCTGCCAGCGAGGCGACGATCTTGACCGCCGTGATCACCACGATGATGGCGATGGGCGTCCAAGGTTGTTCCCGGGCGTAGAACACCCGCAGCTGCAGCAGCACCAGGGCGTAGGGAATCAACGTGAAAGCCGACATCGCGACCGCAGCGCCGAGGAATCCCGCGTCGACGTTGCCGAAGTTGCCGTAGGCGAACAGCGCGCTGCCGATCGCCGGGCCGCCGAGGGTCATCAGTGCGACGATCGGAATGAGGGTGATCATCATCAGCCGGGTGGCCAGGGACAGATCGGCCAGCACCGCGGGGTCGTCGCCGGCGGCGGCGTTGCGGCTGAGCCGGGGCATCACCACGGTCAGCACCGTTACGCCGATCATGCCGAACGGCAGCTGCAGTAGCAGCCAGGTGTAGTAGTAGATCGCCGGGCCGGACGCGGCAGCGGTGCTGGCGATCTGATTGGTCACCACCAGGCCCACCTGGCTGATCAAGACGTAGAGCACCATCGCCGAGGCCATCGTGCCGAAACGCTTGAGCCGGTCATCGATTCCCCACAGCGGGCGCAGGCTGATCCGTTCCCGCCGGATCGCCACCAGCAGGACGGCGGTCTGGGCGACCACGCCGGCCGTGGTGCCCAGGCCCAGTACCAGCAGCTTGGCGTTGCCCATCCGCACCGGGTCAACCGACAGTTCCCCCGGCACCAGCAGGTAGGCCACCAGCGTGGTGATCGCGACGACGTTGTTGACCACCGGCGCCCAGGCCGGGGCCCCGAAGATGTTGCGGGTGTTCAGGATTGCCATGAACACCGAGGACAGCCCGTAGCAGATCACCTGGGGCAGCAGCAGATAGGCGAACGCGATGGTCAGCGGTTCGTTGACCTGCGGGTCGCCGCCCAACATCAACCGCACCAGCATCGGTGCCGCCGCCACCGAGATGACGGTGGTGGCCAGCAGCAGGGCGGTGGCCAGCGTGACCAGCCGACGTACGAACGCGGCACCGCCGTCGGCGTCGTCGCGTTCGGCGCGGGCCAGCACCGGCACGAAGATCGCGGTGAACGTCGCCTCCAGCACCAGGGCGGCGATCTGGTTCGGCAGCTGGTTGGCCACCGAGAAGGCGCTCGACAGGGCGGCCCCCAGGATCGCCGCCAAGAGCACCACCCGGATGAACCCGGTGATGCGGCTTACCAGGGTCGCCAACGCCATCCCCCAGGAGCGCGACACCACTGCGGCGTCGGTCAGCTCGGGGCGTGCGGGTTGCCGGGCCGGCGTGCTCACCGCTCTCCGCCCGGACTGGATGGGGGAGCGGGCAGGTCGGCGCGGTCGGGCTGGCCGCGGAAGCGGTGCCAGAGCCGGCGCCCGGTCAGCACCGTCAGTGCCGCCGCCGCGGTCATGGTGATCAAGAACAGCACCATGCCGTAGGCGTTGGAGTGCACCGACAAGCGGACGGACTCACCCAGCGGCAGACCGTCCGGCGTCTGCAGCGCGGCGTCGACGACGAAGTGCTGGTTGACCCGCACCTCGACCGGGACCCGCAGCGGTAGGAACCCCGGCGGCAGCTCCAATTCCCCGACATCGGTCACCGTCATCCCCGGTGGGGCGTCGACGTGTAGCCGCACCCGGATCGGGACCGCCAGGTCGTTGCGCAGCGCCAGCGGCAGCGGGCTGTGCTCGGTGGCCAGCGTGTAGGAGTCGGCGGGGTTGACGATGGTGACCGCGCCAATCAGGTCGTTGACGGTGTCGCCGATGATCGCCAGGCGCTGCGTCGCCAGGCCGTTGCGGACATCGACCGGCTCGGACTGGGTCAGTGCGCGCAGCATGCCCTCGGCGAGCGGCGCGGTGTACTGGTCACCGGTCAGGCCGGTGCGGACGTCGGTGGTCAACGCCGCGGTCAGGCCCGTCAGCCGGCCGATGTCGTTGGCCACCGCGCCGATGACATCCGGGCTGAAGCCGCCCGCCAGTTGTTGGGTCGGCAGCGGATGCTCGGGCGGGACTGTCACGTCGCGCGCTTCGGCGAGCACCGCGGTCAGCGGCCGGGGCACGGCCAGCCCGGAGCGCAGCGCGGTGGCCAAGGTGGTCAACACGGCCTGCGCGTCGTCGGCGCGGGGCTTCCAGTACGCCGGCGGCATCAGGATCTCGTCGCGTGGCGCGCGGGGGCTCTCCGGGAATTCCAGTCCGCGCCACAGCATCGAGCCCAGGGCGTCCTGGCGACGGGCCAGCGCGGAGTCGTGGCGAAGCCGGACCGCCAGCGAGGTGTCCTGGTAGCTGGGTGCGACCGGATCGGTGCCCATCGCCGCCAGCGCGGCGCCGACGGCGGGGTCGTACGGCACCGACACCAACTGTGGGGACACTCGCCGCGGGGTGACGTCGGCGGTGGCCGAGGCGCCGGACGCCGAGTCCTGCGCCGCACAGTCACCGGCGGTGATCACGACCGTTGGGCCCTCTGAGCTTTGGGCACTGATCAGGTCCGCGGCGCCGGCCGTGAGCCGGCCATCGCCGAGCAGGACCGCACCACGGGTCGAACTCACCTCGAGGATGCGGTCGACGATGTCGGCGGGCTTGCGTACCTGTCTCTTATACACATC
>NZ_JRMM01000012.1:0-55562 GCF_000972905.1 Mycobacterium sp. UM_Kg27 | reverse complement strand
CCGGTCCCATCCCGAACCCGGAAGCTAAGCCTGTCAGCGCCGATGATACTGCCCACACGGGTGGAAAAGTAGGACACCGCCGAACACAATTTAGTGAAACGCCCCCCGACACAGTCGGGGGGCGTTTCCATATTTACGCTCCGCGGGCTGTCGCAAAGATCTGGCCGGCGAGATGCGTTCCCCTGTTTTGTTTGCTGTTGCGGGAAGTGGGGCGGAACTATACCGTTAAGCAGTAGTTAAGGTGCTTAACAGGAGGATTCGCGTGCACGCTCAACTTTGCCTGCCACTCGTCGCGAGTGTTGCAGCCGCCGGCCTGGTCGCGGGCGCACCTGTCGCGCCGTCGGCCGTCCCAGCGCACACGTCTGCCTTCACCCTCACGGGCAACGGCACGTCGCTCGGTGACGGTATCGCCTACATCATGGGCGGGACCGGGATGCCGCAACCGTCCGATCGGTATCTCGACGCGGTAGACGCGCTGTACCTGCAGCCCCACGGATTCACCGGGGAGCTGTTCTCTTTGTGGACCCCGGAGAACGTCAGTTCGACCTCCCAGGCGGTGGGCGGCCAGATCCTCTACAACGCGGTCATGGACCAGATCAACGGCGGCGACGTGGACGCCGACAGTCCAGTGGTGGTCTTCGGCTACTCGCAGAGTGCATCGATCTCGGTGCGCCTGATGGAGCGCCTGGCCGACGAAGGCGTATCCGACGACCTGGTGCGGTTCGTGCTGATCGGCTCGCCGGGAACGAGCGGCGTTCCCACTGACCTCTACCACACCGACGTCTACAACTATGAATACGATCCCGTCGCGTTCCAGCCGACGTACTTCAACCCGCTGGCTTATCTCAACGCGGCTTTGGGCTTCCTCTACGGGCATTCAGTGCTGTTGAGTGCGACTCCCGAGCAGGTGGCCTCGGCGATTGAACTGCCGACGTCAGACCCCGATTCGATGGCCAGCTTCTACATGATTCCCTCGGAGCTGCTCCCGATTCTGGCGCCCCTGCAGTTGATCCCCATTCTGGGGCAGCCCCTGTACGAGCTGCTGGAACCCGTCACCCGGATCCTGGTGAACCTCGGCTACGGCAATATCGAGAACGGCTGGCCGCCAGGAGACGTCGATGCGCCCGGCGGTTCCGCACTGTTCCCCAACGTCGACCTCGGCGAACTCATCTCTGCGCTGGGCAACGGTGTGCAGTCTGGAATCACCAACGCCATCGACACCTTGCTGGACCCCGACAACTACCAGATCATTCCGCTGATCGAACACCCCTCGCTGGCGGCGATCATCCAAGAGGGCTACATCGTGGGTGCTATCGACTCGCCGAACCCCACGTTCAGTGAAGCCCTGACTGGTTTGGTCGAGTTCTTCCAGGGTTTCACCGACACCACCGAATACCCGATGCCGGGCTAGGTGGCGAGCCGGCGCTCGAACCCCACCCGGTGACACCCCCGCTGCTCTTGCACGGGTATTTATTGCGCAGTAGCGTTCAGGTCTGACTCAGTAAATTTCTAGGAGGTTGGGCGTGCGCGACTTCTCTTGCCTACCGCTGGTGGCCGGCGTTGCGGCGGCGAGTGTTATGGCCGCCCCTCCGGTGGTGGCGTCGGCGGTGAGCACCCAGGTTCCTGCGGTCGTGCTGACCGGCAACGGAACGTCGTTGGGGGATGGCACCGCGTTCGTGATGGGCGGGACCGGCATTCCGCAGCCACCGCAGGCCTATCTGGATGCGATTGACGAGCTGTACCTGCAGCCCCACGGATTCGGCGGGGAGACGGTCTCGCTCTTCACGCCGGAGAATGTCAGCGACACATCGCGTGAAGTTGGTCTGCAGCTGCTCAAGAACGCGGTGGCCACCGAGCTCAACAGCGGGCAGGTGGACTCCGACAACCCGGTGGTGGTGTTCGGCTACTCGCAGAGTGCGGGAATCTCCGTGGGATTGATGCACTGGCTAGCCGAGAACGACGTCTCCAATGACCTCGTCCGTTTTGTGCTGATCGGCTCTACGGCTACCAACTACGTGCCTACCGACCTGTACCACACCGACGTCTACAACTACGAATACGACCCGGTCGCCTTCCGGCCGACGTACTTCAACCCGTTGTCCGATCTCAACTCCACCCTGGGCTTCATCTACGGGCACTCGGTGCTTCCGAGCGTGACACCCGAGCAGATCGCCTCGGCGATTGAGCTGCCTGTCTCGGACCCTGATTCGCTGACCACCTTCTACATGATTCCCTCGGAGATCTTGCCGCTGTTGGCTCCGCTGCAGTTGATCCCGATCCTGGGCCAGCCGCTCTACGAGCTGTTGGAGCCAGTCACTCGGATCCTGGTGAACCTGGGTTACGGCAGCATCGAGAACGGCTGGCCGCCGGGGGATGTCGATGCGCCGGCAGCTTCGGGATTCTTCCCCACCGATATCGACCTCGGCGAACTCTTCACCGCGCTGGGCAGGGCAGTGTTCGACGGGATCAGCAACTCGGTCAGCAGCTGGTTCGATCCCGACACCTACACGATCTACTCCCTCGAGGACCACCCGTCGTTGGCCGGGATCATCAACACCGGCTACCTCGCGGGCTACCTCGACTCCCCGAACCCGCCGTTGGACGAAGCGCTCGAGGGACTGGCCAACTTCTTGGCGGCGTTCACCGATACCACCCCGTACCCCATGCCCGACCCGGTGGACCTGCTGGGCGGATAGTTCTCTGTCAGAACAGGGTGGCGTGGCTGCGCCGGCGTTCTAGGTCCAGCAGCGATTTCTTACGGTCGATACCGCCCCCGTAGCCGGTGAGGCTGCCGTTGCTGCCGATGACGCGGTGGCACGGCACGATGATCGAGATCGGGTTGCGGCCGTTGGCCAAACCGACGGCACGCGACGCGGTGGGAGAACCGATCTGGCTGGCCAGCTCGCCATAGGACCGTGTCTGGCCGTAGGGAATGGTCAGCAGGGCGGTCCACACTCGGCGCTGGAAGTCGGTGCCCAGCAGCGCGTAGTCCACGTCGAACTCGGTGAGGTCGCCGGCGAAGTATGCCGACAGCTGTTGCGCCACATCGGAAAACGCGGTGTCGTCACGCCGCCAGCCGTTTCGGTCGGGAGCGTGGGCATGATCGAGCATGAGCAGGTGAGTGAGCCTGCCGTCGTCGCCGGCCAGGGTGAGTGGGCCGATCGGACTGTCGATCGTGCGGAAACACGTCATGCGATCTCCTTCGAGGCCGGGGGCCAATGGTTCACGGCGTGATCCAGGCTGGTCCACAGATGCTGGGTGGCATAGGAACGCCACGGCCGCCAGCGAGCACTGCGTTGGATCAGTGCCCGCGGCGTGTGGGGCAGTCCGTAGTGGCGGGCGGCCAGGTGAAGCCCCAGGTCGGTGGTAGGAAACGCGTCAGGGTCGCCCAACCCGCGCATGGCGATCACCTCGGCTGTCCAGGCCCCGACGCCCGGCAGCGCTCTGAGGTCGCGGCGGGCCTGTTCCCAGTCGCAACCGGCACTCAGGCCCAGGCTGCCGTCAGCCAGGCGGGAGACCAGGGTGAGCAGTGTTCGCCGGCGGGCCCGGGGAAGCGCGAGTTGCTCGGGATCGATGTCGGTGAGACGTTCCGCCGACGGAAAGACATGCGTGAGCCCGCCGTCGGGGTCGTCGATCTGTTGGCCATGGGCGACCACCAACCGCTGGGCATGGGTGCGTGCCGCTTTGGTCGACACCTGCTGGCTGAGGACCGCCCGCACCGCCAGCTCGGCTTCGTCGACGGTCCGTGGAATGCGCTGCCCCGGTGCATTGGCCACCAGGGGAGCCAGGTCGGGGTCGGCGGTGAGGGCATCGACGACGGCTTCGGGGTCAGCGTCAAGGTCCAACAGTCGTCGGCAGCGGGTGATCGCGGCGGTGAGGTCGCGGAAGTCGTCGAGCACGAGTCGGCATCGGACATGGCGGGGAGCCGGGCGCAGGCTGACGATGCCGTTGCCGTGCGGCAGACGCAGGGTGCGCCGGAAAGCGCCGTCGCGTACCTCTTCGCAACCGGGCACCGCACAGGCGGCCAAGTGTCCGAACACGCCCTCGAACGCAAACGGGGTGCGCACCGGCAGGCGCAGCGACAGGGCGCCCGGGCCGGGGGCGTCGCGGTCGGACGAGGCTCGTGAGCGTGCGGCGGCGTTGCTGCGCAACACCGTTGGCGTCGTGGCGCACACGGCGCGGATGGTGTCGTTGAACTGCCGAATACTGGCGAAACCGGCGGCGAACGCGACATCACCCAACGGCAGGTCAGTGGTCTCGATCAGGACGCGGGCGGTCTGCGTGCGCTGGGCGCGGGCCAGTGCCAGCGGGCCGGCGCCGACCTCGGCCTGCAGCAACCGCTGCAATTGGCGGGCCGAGTAGCCGAGGTGGTCGGCAAGCCCGCCCACTCCCTCCCTATCGACCGTGCCGTCGGCGATCATGCGCATAGCCCGGCCCACGATGTCGCCCCGGATGTTCCATTCCGGAGAACCCGGCGCGGCGTCCGGGCGGCAACGCTTGCAGGCGCGGAAGCCGGCTCGCTGCGCTGCGGCAGCGGTGGGGTAGAACTCCACATTCGGTGGCAGCGGCGTACGCGCCGGGCAACTGGGCCGGCAATAGATGCCTGTCGTGCGCACCGCGGTGATGAACCAGCCGTCGAAGCGGGCGTCCTTGGACTGCACGGTGCGATAGCAGCGGTCGAAGTCGTCGTGCACGCCTTCAACGATGGCACGATGCGGCCGGCGACACTAGCGGAAAAACGACAGCGCAGTGCCGGGCCGTGCGCCGTGGCGGGGGCTAGCATCGGTTCGTGGCGGCGCTGGTGCAGCAGTACTTGGACGGGATCCTCGCCGAGCATGCCGGCGCCAACCATGGTGCCCTGGCCAGCTATATCCCCGAGCTCGCCCAGGTGGACCCGACGAAGTACGGCCTGGCGCTGTCGTCGTCGGACGGCTACGTCTACGAATGCGGCGATGCCGAGGTGCCGTTCACCATGCAGTCGATATCCAAGCCGTTCACCTACGCGCTTGCACTCGATCAGCTGGGGCAGACGGAGGTCGACGCGCGGATCGGCGTGGAGCCCTCCGGTGAGGGCTTCAACAAGATCAGCGTGGACCAGGTCACCAATGTGCCGAAGAACCCGATGATCAATGCTGGGGCGATCGTGGCCTGCTCCCTGATACCCGGGAAGACCATTGAAGACCGGTTCGATCTCGTCCGGGATTTCTTCAGCGCCTGCGCCGGACGCAGCCTGGAGTTTGACGACGGCGTATATCAGTCCGAGCGAGCCAGCGGCAGTCGTAATCGTGGGATCGCGTATCTGCTGGAGAGTTTCGGCGCCCTGGGCGCCGACCCCGACGATGCCCTGGATCTCTATATCCGCCAGTGTTCGCTGAAGGTCACCAGCACCGACCTGGCTCGGATGGCCGCGACGCTGGCCCGCGGCGGCCTCAACCCCCTGACCGGGCGGCAGGTGACCGATGCCGCGGTGGTACGGCGAACCCTGTCGGTGATGGTGACCTGCGGCATGTACGACGCCGCCGGTGCGTGGGTCAGTGCGGTCGGGATGCCGGCCAAGAGCGGTGTGGCCGGCGGCATCGTGGCGGTGCTGCCCGGACAGCTCGGTATCGGCGTCTATTCCCCGCGGATCGACGTCAGGGGCAACAGCGTGCGTGGGATGCTGGTGTGCCGCAGCCTGTCCCAACAGCTCGGCCTGCACTTCCTGACGGTGAGCAGTGAAGCGCATTCGGCGATCCGTGGGGTGTACACCCCACGTCCGGGCATTCGGGTCTACGAGGTGCACGGTGATCTTCTGTTCGCCGGAGCCGAACAGGTGGCTCGCACCGCGACCCGCGAATGTGGGGAGTTCGACACCGCCATCCTCGACGTCTCGCGGCTGCACACGATCAGCGAGCCGGCGCGAGGCCTGCTTGCGGGGCTCTCCGAGGAGTTGCGGGCACTGGACAAGCAGGGTCTGCTCGTCGATCCCAACGGATCGGTGACGCCCGATCCGGCGGGCCATGCCGGGCTGGTGTTCGCCACGGTCGAGGATGCGCTGGCGGCAACCGAGACGTGGGCGGAGTAGCCGGAGCTATAGCGGGCTGGCGAGCACGGTGGGCTGCTCGTAGCCGCGCAACACGATCGACTCACCCACGACCCAGTGGGCCTGCTCGCTGACGCTGGCCGCGTACATGGTTCTCGCGGTGGTCAATAGCTGCACGCGTTGGGTTTTGGCCAATTCACACAACCGGGCGGCCTCGTTGACCGGCTCGCCGATCACGGTGTACTCGAACCGCTCCTTGGCGCCGACGTTTCCAGCAACCACCTGTCCCGCGGCCACGCCGATACCGGCGCGGATCTCGGGCACTTCCTCGGCCAGGCGGTACAGGATGCCCCGGGCCGCGGCCAGGGCCTCATCCTCGGGCTGGTCGAGGTGGTTGGGGGCGCCGAAGATCGCCAGCGTGGCGTCGCCCTCGAACTTGTTGATCAGGCCCTGGTGGCGGTCGACCTCATCGACGACAACGGCAAAGAATCGGTTCAACAGACTGACGACTTCGGTCGCGGGCTTGGCTGTCACGATCTGTGTCGAGCCGACGATGTCGACGAAAATCACTGCGACGTGGCGCTCTTCGCCGCCAAGCTGGATTTGATCGCGTTCCGCGGCGGCCGCCACCTCGCGCCCGACGTGGCGGCCGAACAGATCGCGCACCCGCTCGCGCTCGCGCAGGCCGTGCACCATCGCGTTGAAACCGCTCTGGAGCTCGCCGAGTTCGGTTCCGTCGAACACCACGAGGTCACCTTGCAGATTGCCCTGCTCGACGCGCTTCAGAGCGGCGCGCACCACCCGGACCGGGGTCGCGGTGAGCCAGGACAGAATCAACATCAGCAGGAAGCCGAAGATCAGCGTCGTCACCGAGGCGGTCAGAACGGCGACCCCGAACTGGGTCAACGTCAGATTCTTGAGCACCACAGCGAAAAAGGCCGCTAGCGCGATACCCATGATCGGCACACCTGAGGTGAGAAACCAGACCAGCATCGTCCGGCCCATGATCCCGGACAGGATCCGCCGCGGAGGTGGGCCGGCGGCGAGCGCCTGGGCGGCCACCGGCCGCAAGGCGAACTCGGTGAACAGGTAGCAGGCGGTGGCCACCAGGATGCCGCAGACGCTCATGGTGAACCCGATGATCGGGATGAAGATCCTGTCGGCCAATCCGTAGAGCACGGTGAACATCACCGTCGCGACGCCCCATAGCGCCAGCACGACCTGCGCCACCCGCCACGGGGTCAGGAAGGCGTTGCGTTCGTCCTCGGGCGTCGGCCGCTGTTCCTTGATGGCCCAACGCAATTTCTTGATGGTGTGCCGGGTGATCACGTAGGTCCCGCCGATCAGCGCGGCCACCACGTAGGCCGGCACCAGCCCGAATGTGAGCCACGCCGGGGCGTCGTGGAACACGCTGGGAACCGGGAACGCCACCGTCACCAGCAGCACGTCCACGGCGACGCCCAGCAGATTCGTGCCCACCATGACGACGGTCAGGATGAACTGGATGCGAATCCGCCTTAGGTACTGGCTTTCGGACACCTGGCCCAGCAGCCAGGAGCCGTATTCCGGTGTCTCGGGCAGGCGACCGCTCTGACGGGTGAGCATCTCCAGCGCTCGGCCCAGGCGTTGTGCGGTTGTCTTCGGCGGCTTCATCGTGGCGTAAGAATAATTGCTCAGCGCTGCCCTTAAGGTGGATCGGATGCGACTAGTGATCGCCCAGTGCACCGTCGACTACGTCGGCAGGCTCACCGCGCACCTGCCCTCTGCCCGGCGACTGCTGCTGTTGAAGGCCGACGGCTCGGTCAGCGTGCATGCCGACGACCGTGCCTACAAACCACTGAACTGGATGAGTCCGCCGTGTCGGCTCACTGAGGAGGTCGGTGGTGAGCTGCCGGTGTGGGTGGTGGCGAACAAGAGCGGCGATCAGCTCCGTATCACCATCGAGGACATCGAGCACGACTCCAGCCACGAGCTCGGTGTTGACCCCGGTCTGGTGAAAGACGGCGTCGAGGCGCAACTGCAGGCGCTGCTCGCCGAGCACGTCGAGCTGCTCGGCGAGGGCTACTCACTGGTGCGGCGGGAGTACATGACCGCCATCGGCCCGGTGGACCTCTTGTGCCGCGACGAACACGGCCGAGCGGTCGCCGTGGAGATCAAACGGCGCGGGGAGATCGACGGTGTGGAACAGCTCACGCGTTATCTGGAACTGCTCAACCGCGACAGCCTGCTGGCGCCGGTCAGCGGAGTATTCGCCGCCCAGCAGATCAAGCCCCAGGCCCGCACCCTGGCCACCGACCGCGGCATTCGTTGCCTGACACTGGATTATGACGCGATGCGCGGTATGACCAGCGACGAATACCGGCTGTTCTGATCTGCCCGCCGGAATACAAGCAGACGGCGTGGCGTTGCAGCCCGTCATGGCAGTCACCCCCCGATTCCAGGGCCTTTTCCAGCCCCTGACACTGCGCTCGCTGACCGTGCCCAATCGGTTCGCCATGGCGCCGATGACTCGTCAGGCCTCGCCGAACGGTATTCCTGGCGAAGACGTGGCGCAGTATTACCGGCGTCGGGCGGCGGGCGGCGTCGGACTGATCATCACCGAGGGCATCCGGCTGCCCGACCCGGCCGCGGGATTCCCGGCCAGCGTGCCGACGATCGCCGGCGATGAGGTGCTCGCCGGGTGGACTCGCGTGGTCGACAGCGTCCATGCCGAGGGGTCCACGATCGCCGCCCAGCTATGGCATCAGGGGGTTGAGCGCCGCGACGACGACGGGGTCCAGCCCGTCGGCCCGTCGGGCGTCGACGGCCACGGTGAGCCGCGTGGCCGCGCGTTGCACTCCGACGAGCTCGCAGAGATCGCCCAGCAGTACGCCGACAGTGCCGCCACCGCCCGCGACATCGGCTTCGATGCGGTCGAGATCCACGGCGCCCACGGCTACCTGTTGGACGAATTCTTCTGGGAGCGCACCAACTTGCGCACCGACGGCTACGGCGGATCACTGGCAGCGCGCACCCGGTTCCCAGCTGAAGTGGTCGCGGCCGTCCGTGCGGCGGTCGGCCCGGACTATCCGATCCTCTTCCGTTTCTCGCAATGGAAGGGCGTGGACTACGCGGCGACCATCGCCGATGATCCGTCGCAGCTTCAGGAACTGCTGGCGCCGCTGGTCGAGGCGGGCGTGGACGCACTGCATCCGTCGACGCGCAGGTACTACGGGCCCGGATTCCCGGAACATGACAGTGATTTGAGCCTCGCCGGGTGGACCAAGAAGGTCACCGGAAAACCGGTCATCGCGGTGGGATCGGTGGGATTGGAGACCCAGTTCCGCAGCGAGAAGCGGGGGCAGGTGATTGCGCCGGCTCCCATCGACCGGGTGGTGGAGCAGTTCGAGGCCGGCGAATTCGACATTGTCGCGATCGGGCGCGCGCTGCTGGCCGACCCGAACTGGGTGAATCGCCTCCGCGACGGCGAGCTGGACGGCTTCACCGGCTACGACGCGGCGACCGCACTGTCCAAACTGGCCTGATGCTGGGTCATTAGGCTGGTCGGTATGGCTCGTCGTCGCAGTTCCTCGCGTCGGCAAGGGCCGTTAGGGCCGTTGCCGCTGCACCAACGCGTGGAGACCGGCCCCGACGGCTACGACTACATCGTCGTGCCGATTGCGGGCTCGCGCGCCCTCAAGGTCTACCGTTGCCCGGGTTGCGACCACGAAATCCGTTGCGGAATCGCCCATGTGGTGGTGTGGCCGGCCGGGCACGGCGGTTCGGCGGACGAGGATCGGCGGCACTGGCACACGCCGTGTTGGGCGAACCGCAGCAACCGGAGTCCGACCCGGAAGTGGTCCTAGTCGCTCAGTGCGCTTCGGCGTTCGCGGCCGGCTCGACCAGCTCGACCAGCACGCCGCCGGCGTCCTTGGGGTGGATGAAATTGATCCGCGAGTTCGACGTGCCACGCCGCGGTGCCTCATAGAGAAGCCGGACACCCTGCTCACGCAGCCGCTCGGAGAGCGCGTCGATATCACTGGTCCGGTAGGCCAGCTGCTGCAGACCGGGGCCGCGCTTGTCCAGGAACTTCGCGATCGTCGAGGACTCGTCGATCGGGGCCATCAGCTGAATCTGTGCGCTGCCGACGGGGGCGCCGCGCACCGCAAGCATCGCCTCGACGATGCCCTGCTCCTCGTTGGTCTCCTCGTGCAGCACGATCATCCCGAGCTTGTCGTGGTACCACTTCTTGGCCACTTCCAGGTCCGGGACCGCGATACCGACGTGGTCGACCGCCGTCACCAAGGCCGAGGCCAGGGCGGGGCGTACCTCACAAGGTTCAGCGACGGATTCGGTGGTCATAACGTAACGGTAACCTGGGCGGAAACATCGTGCTGCGCCGACCGGAAAGATCGGCCTTTCAGACCCGCCCGGGAGGTAGTCATGACGACATCGGTGATCGTTGCTGGGGCTCGGACCCCGATCGGCCGGTTGATGGGTTCGCTGAAGGATTTCTCCGGCAGCGACCTGGGTGCTGTGGCCATTGCGGGGGCGCTGGAGAAGGCGCAGGTACCGGCATCGCTGGTGCAGTACGTGATCATGGGCCAGGTGCTGACCGCGGGGGCCGGCCAGATGCCGGCTCGGCAGGCGGCGGTGGGCGCGGGCATCGGCTGGGATGTGCCGACACTGACCATCAACAAGATGTGTCTGTCGGGAATCAACGCCATCGCCATGGCTGACCAGCTCATTCGCGCCGGCGAGTTCGATGTGGTGGTGGCCGGCGGCCAGGAGTCCATGAGCAAGGCACCGCACCTGCTGCTGGACAGCCGGTCGGGCTACAAGTACGGCGATGTGACGGTGCGCGACCACCTCGCCTACGACGGCCTGCACGACGTTTTCACCGACCAGCCGATGGGTGCGCTCACCGAGCAGCGCAACGACGAGGACAAGTTCACGCGCGCTGAGCAGGACGAGTTTGCGGCCGAGTCGCACCGCAGGGCCGCGGCTGCCTGGAAGGACGGCGTTTTCGCCGACGAGGTGGTGCCGGTGAAGATCCCGCAGCGTAAAGGGGATCCGCTGGAGTTCACCGAGGACGAGGGCATCCGGGCCAACACCACCGCCGAGTCGCTGTCCGGGCTCAAGCCGGCGTTCCGCAAGGACGGCACCATCACCGCGGGCTCGTCGTCGCAGATCTCCGACGGCGCCGCCGCGGTGGTCGTGATGAGCAAGGCGAAGGCGCAAGAGTTGGGTCTGGACTGGCTGTGTGAGATCGGCGCCCACGGCGTGGTGGCCGGGCCGGATTCGACCCTGCAGTCCCAGCCGGCCAACGCCATCAAGAAGGCGGTCGAGCGCGAGGGGATCTCGGTCGACCAACTCGACGTGGTGGAGATCAACGAGGCCTTTGCCGCGGTGTCGCTGGCTTCGACCCGGGAGCTGGGGCTGAACGGCGACGTCGTCAATGTGCACGGCGGCGCGATCGCGGTGGGGCACCCGATCGGGATGTCCGGGGCGCGGATCACCTTGCACGCCGCCCTGGAGCTCAAGCGGCGCGGTTCGGGCTATGCGGTGGCCGCGCTGTGCGGTGCCGGCGGCCAGGGCGACGCGCTGATCCTGCGCGCGGGGTAACGGCTTCCCTACGGTTGCGTAGGTTGCTGGCGCGGGCTGTTTCGGCGCCGCGACACCCGGGTGTGATCTTGGTCATAGCGCGGTGGTTGTGGGCGAAAGCGGCCGTCGGCGGCGCAGCGGGGACGACGTGACAGACTTGACGGCGTGACTCGTCCTCGACCCCCGATCGGCCCGGCGTTGGCCGGAGCAGTGGATTTGTCCGGCCTGAAGAAGCCGGCTCAATCCGGCGCCACCGCCGCGAAGGCTCCGGCTCCCCCTGGTGCCACCGAGATCACCGAGGCCAACTTCGAAGACGAGGTGCTGGTCCGGTCCAATCAAGTGCCGGTGGTGGTGCTGCTGTGGTCACCGCGCAGCGAAGCCTGCATTCAGCTGGCCGACACCCTGGCGGCGCTGGCCCAAGACGACAACGCCGACGGCGCACCCAAGTGGGCGCTGGCAACCGTCAATGTCGACGTGGCCCCGCGGGTGGCGCAGGTGTTCGGGGTGGACGCGGTGCCGACCGTGGTGGCGCTGGCCGCCGGACAACCGATCACCAGTTTTCAGGGGTCCCAGCCGCCGGACCAGCTGCGCCGCTGGGTGGACTCGCTGGTGTCGGCCACCGCGGGCAAGCTCGCCGGCGGCGGCGACGCTGAGCAGCCCGAGCAGGTGGACCCGGTGCTGGCGCAGGCCCGCGACCACCTCGATGCCGGTGACTTCCAAGCGGCGCGAGCCTCTTACCAGGCGTTGCTGGACACCGACCCCAACCACGTCGAGGCCAAGGGGGCGCTGCGCCAGCTCACCTTCCTGGAGCGCGCGACCGGGCGGCAACCCGATGCGCCGGCGCAGGCCGACGCCGACCCGGGCAACATCGAGGCCGCCTTCGCAGCCGCGGACGTGCAGATCCTCAACCAGGACGTCACCGCGGCGTTCGACCGGCTGATCGCGCTGGTGCGACGGACCGCCGGTGACGAGCGGGCCGCGGTGCGGACCCGGCTGGTGGAACTGTTCGAGCTGTTCGACCCCGCCGATCCGGAGGTCGTCGCCGGACGGCGCAATCTGGCCAACGCGCTCTACTGAGCCCGCGTTATGGCCCGCTCGGCGCTACTCGGGTGCCAGCCACACCGCCGACAAGGCGGGTAACACCAGCACCGCCGAGGCCGGCCGGCCGTGCCACGGTTCATCGGTGGCCTCGACGCCGCCTAAGTTGCCCTCGCCCCAGCCGCGGTAGCCGACCGCATCGGTGTTGAGCACCTCACGCCAGCGGCCCGCCCGGGGCAACCCCAGGTGGTAATCGGCGTGGGTGACCCCGGCGAAGTTGAATACGCAGGCCAGCACCGAACCGTCGGTGCCGTAGCGCAGGAAGCTCAGCACGTTGTTGGCCGAGTCGTTGGCGTCGATCCAGGAGTAGCCCCGCGGGTCGGCATCCTGGGTCCACAGGGCGGGCAGGGCGCGGTAATGGGCGTTGAGGTCACTGACCAGCCGCAGAATGCCGGGGGAGTAGCCGTCAGGCTCGATCCGGGGGTCGAGCTGAAACCAGTCGACGCCGCGCTCGTTGCACCACTCGGCGCGCTGGCCGAACTCCTGGCCCATGAACAGCAATTGCTTGCCGGGATGCGCCCACTGGTAGGCCAGCAGGGCGCGCAGACCGGCGGCCCTGTGGTGGTCGTCGCCGGGCATCCTGGACCACAGCGTGCCCTTGCCGTGCACCACCTCGTCATGGCTGACCGGCAGCACGTAGTTCTCGCTGAATGCGTAGAGCATCGAGAACGTCATGTTGTGGTGGTGGTAGCTGCGGTGCACCGGATCGTGGCCGAGGTAGGCCAGGGTGTCGTGCATCCAGCCCATGTTCCACTTCATTGAAAAACCCAGTCCGCCAAGGCTGGTGTCGCGGGTGACTCCCGGCCAGGAGGTGGACTCCTCGGCGATGGTCACGATGCCCGGCGCGACCCGGTGGGTGGTCGCGTTCAGCTCCTGCAGGAACTGCACCGCCTCCAGGTTCTCTCGGCCGCCGTGGATGTTGGGGGTCCATCCGCCGTGCGGACGCGAATAGTCCAGGTAGAGCATCGATGCGACGGCATCCACCCGCAGCCCGTCCACGTGGAACTCGGTCAGCCAGTACAGCGCGTTGGCGACCAGGAAGTTGCGTACCTCCGGGCGGCCGAAGTCGAACACGTAGGTGCCCCAGTCGAGTTGCTCCCCGCGATGCGGATCGGAGTGCTCGTAGAGCGGGGTCCCATCGAATCGGCCCAGCGCCCAGTCGTCCTTGGGGAAATGCGCCGGCACCCAGTCCACGATGACGCCGATGCCGGCCCCGTGCAGCGCGTCGACCAGTGCCCGAAAGTCGTCGGGGGTGCCGAAGCGCGCGGTCGGGGCGTAATACGACGTCACCTGGTATCCCCAAGACCCACCGAACGGGTGCTCTGCCACCGGCAGCAGTTCGACGTGGGTGAAGCCCTGCTGGACAACGTATTCGGTCAGTTCGACGGCCAACTGGCGGTAGCTGAGCCCGGGTCGCCAAGAGCCCAGATGGACCTCGTAGGTGCTCATCGGCTCGCTCACCGGGTCGCGCTTGCAGCGCTGGGCCATCCAGTCCGCGTCGTTCCAGGTGTAGTCGCTGAACGTCACCATCGATGCGGTGCGCGGTGGCACCTCGGTGGCGTAGGCGAACGGATCGGCGCGCTCGGTGACGGCGCCGTCGGCCCCGTGGATACGGAATTTGTAGAGGCCGGCGGTGGGGAAGTCCGGCCAGAACAGTTCCCAGATCCCCGAAGAGCCCAGTGACCGCAGCGGGGCGTCGTCGCCGGTCCAGCCGTTGAAGTCGCCGATCAGGCTCACCCCGGTGGCGTTGGGTGCCCACACCGCGAAGGACACGCCGGACACCTCGCCGTCGGGAGTGGTGAAGCTGCGGTGCTGAGCCCCCATCACTTGCCAGAGACGTTCGTGGCGTCCTTCGGCGAACAGGTACAGGTCGAAATCGCCCAGGGTCGGGGCGAATCGATACCCGTCGGCGACCGTGTGCACCCCGGTGGGTTCGGCGAACTCGGCCGTCTCCGGATAGTGCACCTCCAGGCGGTAGTCGATGAGGTCGGTGAACGGCAGGGCAGCGGCGAACAACCCGGAGCCCAGGTCGCGCATGGTGAAGCGCTCGGTACCGACGAGCACCACCACGCGCCGAGCGCGTGGGCGCAACGCCCGGATGACGGTGGTTTTGCCGTACTCGTGAGCGCCCAGGACGGAGTGCGGATCGTGGTGTTCACCGGCACGTAGCCGAGCCAGGTCGGCAGGGTGGGGTGCCAGGTGTGGGGTCACGGTGCTCATCAGCGGCGCAGCATCTCGGTTCGGGCACCGGCGTTGATCGGCGGCATGGTGACGATGTGGGCGACCGCGTGTGCCGGGTCCAAGCGCACATAGTTGTCCTGGCCCCAGTTGTAGTCCTCGCCGCTGATCTGATCACGTACCCAGAAGCGTTGGTAGTCAGGCATTCCCAGCGCCCACATGTCCAGGTGTAGTGTCGCCTGCTCGGCGCCGAACGGGTTCAGCGTGACCACCACCAGCACGGTGTCGCCGGTGGCCGGGTCGAACTTGCTGTAGGCCAGCAGCGCGTCGTTGTCGACATGGTGGAAGTGCACGGTGCGCAGCTGGTTGAACGCCGGGTGCAGCCGGCGAATCTCGTTGAGCCGCGCGATGAACGGTTCTAGGGAGCGGCCTTCGGCGATGGCGCCGGCGAAGTCGCGGGGCCGAAGTTCGTATTTCTCCGAATCGAGGTACTCCTCGCTGCCTTCATGGACCGCACGGTCCTCGAACAACTCGAATCCGGAGTAGACGCCCCACGCCGGACCCAGTGTCGCCGCCAGAACTGCGCGGATGGCGAACATCCCGGGGCCGCCGTGTTGCAGGCTGGCGTGCAGGATGTCAGGGGTGTTGACGAACAGGTTCGGCCGGCGGAAGTCGGCGAGTTCGGCGATCTGCCGTCCGAACTCGGTGAGCTCGGATTTCGTTGTCCGCCAGGTGAAGTAGGAGTAGGACTGGGTGAATCCCAGCTTGGCCAGGCCGTACTGGCGCGCCGGCGGGGTGAACGCCTCGGACAGGAACAGCACATCCGGGTCGATATTCTTGACGGCGGCGATCAACCACAGCCAGAAGTCCGGGGGCTTGGTGTGCGGGTTGTCCACCCGAAAGATCTTCACCCCGTGGTCCATCCAGAATCGGACCACCCGCAGCACCTCCGCGTACAGGCCGGCCGGATCGTTGTCGAAATTCAGCGGGTAGATGTCCTGGTACTTCTTCGGCGGGTTCTCCGCGTAGGCGATGGTGCCATCGGGCAGTTCGGTGAACCATTCCCGGTGCTGGGTGGCCCACGGATGATCGGGTGCGCACTGCAGCGCCAGGTCCAGGGCAACCTCCAGGTCGAGCCGGTGGGCCGCGGCGACGAAGTCGTCGAAGTCACCGATGTCGCCCAGTGCCGGATGTACCGCGTCGTGGCCGCCCTCGGCGCTGCCGATGGCCCACGGCGAACCCACGTCGCCGGGTTGGGCGGTCGCGGAGTTGTTGCGGCCCTTGCGGTGTACTCGCCCGATGGGGTGAACTGGCGGCAGGTACACCACATCGAAGCCCATCGCCGCGATCCGGGGCAGTGCCGCGGCTGCCGTGGCGAACGTACCGTGCACGGGACGTCTCTCGGCGTCCCAGCCGCCGGTCGAGCGGGGGAACATCTCGTACCACGCGCCGCCTCGTGCCAGCGGCCGATCCACCCACACCTGGTGCTCGACGCCGGCAGTGACCAGCTCACGCAGCGGGTAGCGGGTCAGCAGCTCGTCGAGCTCGGAGGACAGTGCCGGCGCCGCTCGCGACACCGGATCGCCTGAAGCGCGCAACGCCGCGGCCGCCGCCAGCACCGGTTTACGTAGTGCGGTCGGTACCCCGGCCGCGGCGCGGTCGAACAACTCGGCGCCGATCACCAGGTCGTTGGACAGTTCGGCCGCGGCTTGGCCGGCGTCCAATTTGGCGGTCACCGCGTGCCGCCAGCTCTGCAACGGATCCCCCCAGCCCTCGACGCGGAACGTCCACAGGCCGACGGCGTCGGGGGTGAAGGCACCGTGGAAGACGTAGGCGTCGAACCCGGTGTGCATGGGCAGCTGCAGTGCTGAGCCCGCGGCGGCCGGTGGGGAATCACCGGGCAGCGGATAGCGGCGCCCCACGTAGCGCACCACCAACGTCGCCGCGACGGCTTCGTGGCCTTCACGCCAGACGGTGGCCTTGACCGGTACGGTCTCACCGACCACCGCCTTGGCCGGGTAACGGCCGCACGAGACGACCGGCTCGACATCGTCGACCTCGACTCGGCCAGCCACCACACTCCTTCGTCGTTGGGCTGTATGCGCCCACGGTAGCTGTCCAGTGACGTCTACCGGAATCAAGCGAGGTGTTCGCAACCGAATCGTCAGGTCTGTTCGTCAGGCTCCGCTTCGGTAAGGTGGTGAGGCGTGAAGGCCCTCCGCCGGTTCACCGTTCGCGCCCACCTTCCCGAGAGGCTGCTGGCACTCGAGCAGCTGTCGATGAACCTCCGCTGGTCATGGGAGCAGCCGACTCAGGAACTCTTCGCCGCCATCGACCCCGAATTGTGGGACGGGTGCGCGCGCGACCCGGTTGCGCTGCTGGGGGCGGTCAGTCCCGCGCGGCTCGAAGAGCTGGCCGCCGACCCGGAGTTCACCGCCCGGCTCGATGCGCTGTCTGCCGATCTCACGGCATACCTGACGCTGCCGAGGTGGTACCAGCGCCAGCAGGAGGACGGGGCGGCGCTGCCGACGGCGGTCGCGTACTTCTCGATGGAATTCGGTGTCGCCGAAGCTCTGCCCAACTACTCGGGCGGTCTGGGGATCCTGGCCGGGGATCACCTCAAGTCGGCGTCGGACCTCGGCGTGCCGCTGATCGCAGTGGGCCTGTACTACCGGTCCGGATATTTCCGTCAAGCGCTGACCGCCGACGGCTGGCAGCGCGAAACCTATCCGGCACTGGACCCGCAGGGGCTGCCGCTGCGACTGCTCGTCGATACCGACAGCCGACCGGTGCTGATCGACGTGGCGCTGCCCGGCGCCGGCCGGTTGCGGGCCCGGATCTGGGTCGCGCAGGTGGGCCGTGTGCCGTTGCTGCTGCTGGATTCCGATATCGGTGAGAACCCACACCAGCTGCGCGGGATCACCGACCGGCTGTACGGCGGGGACCAGGAGCACCGGATCCGTCAGGAGATTCTGGCTGGAATCGGCGGTGTGCGGGCGATCCGCGAATTCACCCGTCTGCAGAACATGCCCGCGCCCGAGGTCTTTCACATGAACGAGGGGCATGCGGGCTTCCTCGGCATCGAACGCATCCGCGAGCTGATGGCCGAGCAGGGTCTGGATTTCGACACCGCGCTGGCGGTGGTCCGTTCGGCGACGGTGTTCACCACCCACACCCCGGTGCCGGCCGGAATCGATCGGTTTCCCGCCGACATGGTCTGCCGCTATTTCGATGACAGCGGTGATGCTCTGGTCGCCGGGGTGCCCACCGAGCGGATCATGGAACTGGGCGTGGAACCCGATCCCGGCATGTTCAACATGGCCCACATGGGGCTGCGGCTGGCGCAGCGCGCCAATGGCGTCTCTCGGTTGCACGGTCGGGTCAGCCGGGTCATGTTCAACGATCTGTGGCCCGGGTTCGACGGCGACGAGGTGCCGATCGGGTCGATCACCAACGGCGTGCACGCGCCGAGTTGGGCGGCGCCGCCGTGGCTGCAGCTCAGTCGCGACGTGGCCGCTCCCGACTCGTTCAGCGAGCCCGCCGCCTGGCAACGCCTGCAGCAGGTCGATCCCGTCACCCTGTGGTCCATCCGCTCGCAGCTGCGGGCACTGCTCGTCGACGAGGTCCGGTTGCGACTGCTGAAGTCCGGGCTGGAACGCGGTTCTTCAGAGGCCGAGTTGGGCTGGATCGCTTCGGCATTCGACCCGGACGTGCTGACCATTGGCTTCGCCCGGCGGGTGCCGACCTACAAGCGGCTGACGCTGATGCTGCGTGATCCCGACCGATTGGAGCAACTGCTGCTCGATGAGCAGCGCCCCATCCAGTTGATCGTCGCCGGCAAGTCCCATCCGGCCGACGAGGACGGAAAGGCGCTGATTCAGCAGGTGGTGCGGTTCGCCGACCGCCCTGAGGTACGGCACCGCATCGCGTTCCTGCCCGACTACGACATGTCGATGGCGCGTCGGCTCTACGCCGGATGCGATGTCTGGCTGAACAATCCGCTGCGCCCGTTGGAGGCCTGCGGTACCTCGGGGATGAAGAGCGCGCTCAACGGCGGGCTGAACCTGTCGATTCGCGACGGCTGGTGGGACGAGTGGTTCGACGGGCAGAACGGCTGGGCGATTCCCACCGCGGACGGCGTCGCCGACGAGAATCGGCGCGACGATCTGGAAGCCGCGGCGCTCTATGACCTGCTGGCGTCATCGGTGGTGCCGAAGTTCTACGAGCGCGACGAGAGCGGCGTGCCGTCGCGCTGGATGGAGATGGTGCACCACACCCTGCAGACGCTGGGACCGAAAGTGCTGGCGTCGCGGATGGTGCACGACTACGTCCAGCAGTGTTATGCGCCGGCCGCACAGTCCTTGCAGCGGACCTGCGAGCCGATCGACGGGGTGCCCTTCGGTGCGGCACGTCAGTTGGCCGGCTACCGGCGTCGAGCGGAAGCGGCCTGGCCGCACATCCAGATCACTGACGTCGACAGCACTGGGCTGCCCGACGCCCCCTGGCTGGGCTCGGAGTTGACGTTGACCGCCTCGGTACGCCTGGCTGGGTTGCGGCCCGACGAGGTGGTGGTGCAGGCGGTGCTGGGCCGGGTGGATTCCGCTGACACCCTGCTCGGTCCGGTCACCGTGGCGATGTCACACGCCCACACCGACGCTGACGGCACGGAAGTCTTCTCCACGACCAGTCGGCTACCGGTGGCCGGGGCGGTGGGCTACACCGTGCGGGTGCTGCCGTGCCATCCGTTGCTGTCCGGCGATGCCGAACTGGGACTGGTGACCTTGGCCTGAGAGTTGCGGTAAGGGGCAGCGTGAGCTTTCCCGTCGATGAGATTGCGCTCAGGGCTGCGATTCGTCGAAATCTACGACCTTCAGTGCAATCTGAACGGCTTTCCTGCCCGCGGAGAACACAGCCTCAGGGGAAGCGGGCCAGACAGCGATCGAAATCGCCGAGCACCCCGGTGCGGTAGGCGTCGATGCGCGAGAAGCCGGCCGGGACCGACTCGCCGTTGATGTCACCGGCGGCCAGGCCGTTGGTCAGCAGCCCGGCGACCGCCTCGTCCAGATCGCCCGCGGTCAATGCGATCCGGCCGCCGTTGGAGGTGGTGACGCCCTGGGACAGCCGGGTGGTGGCCACCCCGGTCAGGCACGCGGTGCGCAGCGCGGCCGCGGCGTTGTCGAGCACCAACCCGCCGTGTTCGATCTGCACGCGCTGCAGGTACCGCGAGACCAGCGCCGAATAGGCGGTGTTGTCACCGGACAGCGTGGCCAACTTCTGGTCCTTGCCGGGTGTTCCCATGGCCTGCAGGGCCGGCAGGTCGACCGCAATGGTGTTGGAGTCCGGACAGTACGAGACCGGTGGACTGGGCCGAGCGTCCGAGCATGACGATGCGACCGCGGCATCGAAGGTGAGTGTCGGTGGCTGGTCCGGCATGAACGCGATGTTCATCGCGTCGACGACCAGCCGTACCGATTCCTCGCTGACCGGAACCTCGCCGGTCTCGTCCTGTTGCAGTTGCACGGGTAGTTCACCGCGCCGCTGCTCGATCTCATTGGCGTCGATGGCATTACACGAGTCGGCGCCGTCGGTGAACCCGAACTGGAACGCTGAGATCCGCTCGAAGGCCGAGCCGTGCTCGTTGTTGCCGATCGACTCGTCGGGGCCGAGCAACGGGTCACGCAGCGCCAGCATTGCGGCCAACACGCCATTGAGCCCGTCGCCGGTGCTCAGCGTGAAGCGGGGCGAGTCCCCCTGAGCCACCCAGCGCAAGTAGACACCCGCCAAGCAGTCGGCCTGCTGCTCGGCCACCAGTGTCGGGGTCTGACGCCGCTTGGTGATGCCGGCGGTGCGGGCAATCGCGTGGCCGTACTCGTGCGCGAGCACCATGGTGATGGCCATGTCGCCATAGGCGCTGCGCAGTGCGGGCAGCAGCAGCCGGCGATCCCAGCCGATGGTGTTGTCCAGGTAGCAGTAGGCAGCGTTGACCAGCAGGAAAGTCCTGCTGTCACAGAATTTTCCGCGTAGCTGCGCCGGATCCCAAGACAGCAGTGACTTCGCCGGCCTGAACTCGCCGTCGAAGGTGTTGGGATAGGTCGTGGTCCAAAACGCCTCGAGGTCGCTGACCGATTGTGCGGCGAGCTGATCGATCCGTCCGCCGTCGGTGCCGTCGACTTCCCGGGTCGGCGGCGGGGCGTCAGGGCGCAGCCCGGTGGGGCCGTCGACGGCCTGCAGGCCGCCCACCCGGAAGGGGTCGGCGAAAGCCGACACGGGTTTCCCGTCGAGCATGCGGGCACATCCGCTCAGCAATAACACCAATGTGCAGGCGGTGACGAGGACCCGGCGGGTCAGCGAGCCTCGACGAAGGAGAGGCGAAGCTGGGGCCGCCGCTTTAAAACGGTGCCGTCGGCGGGCAGGGCGCATGAGGTACCACGATAGTGGGCTTAGCCCCCGCGCAGTCGCTGCAGCGCCAGTTGCACTTTGGCGGCGTCAGTGGTGCCCCAGAACGGCGGCAGCGAGGCCCGCAGATATCCGGCGTAACGGGCGGTGGCCATCCGGGAGTCGAGTACCGCCACCACGCCCCGGTCGTCGGTCCCGCGCAGCAGCCGGCCGGCGCCCTGGGCCAGCAGCAGAGCCGCGTGGTTGGCGGCCACCGCCATGAAGCCGTTGCCGCCGCGCGCGGTGATGGCGCGCTGCCGGGCGGTCAACAGCGGATCGTCGGGCCGCGGGAACGGGATGCGGTCGATGAGCACCAGCGACAGCGACGGTCCCGGTACGTCGACGCCCTGCCACAGCGACAGCGTGCCGAACAGCGAGGTCTCGGCGTCATCGGCGAACTGCTCGACCAGCGCGCCCGTGGTGTCGTCGCCCTGACACAGCACCGGGGTGTCGAGGCGCTCGCGCATCGCTTCGGCCGCGGCTCGTGCCGCCCGCATCGACGAAAACAAGCCCAGGGTGCGGCCGCCGGCCGCGGTGATCAGCGCGGTGATCTCGTCGAGCTGTTCGGCCGTGCCGGTGCCGTCACGACCGGGTGGCGGCAGATGTGCCGCGATGTAGAGGATGCCCGACTTGGCGTGCGCGAACGGCGAGCCGACATCAAGCCCCCGCCAGCGCGCGGCCTGGGGATCGTCGCCGCGCCGCAGACCCCAGTCGCCGGCCATGGCGTCGAAGGATCCGCCGACCGTCAGCGTCGCCGAGGTCAGCACCGTCGTTGCGCGGGCGAACAACCGCTCGCGCAGCAGGCCGGCCACCGACAGCGGCGCCACCCGCAGCACGGCCCGCACCGAGCCCCGGTTGTCCTCGTGGCTGAGCCAGACCACGTCGTAGCGGTCGGGGATAGCCGGTTCGAACGAGGTCAGGATCCGGGAAGCGGTGTCGGCGATCTCGGTCAGCGCGGCGACCGACTCCTTGCGTGCCGCGGCGGCCTTGGGATCGGCGGGGGCGGTATCAATCGCGGCGCGGGCCGCACCGGCGGCATCACGAAGGGCCGCCAGGTAGGTGGCCAGCTCGTCGTCGAGGTGATCCATCCGGCCGGGCGTGCCGTCGTGGATCGCCGAGCCGAACGTGAGCGATGCGGCATCGAGGCGCTGAACCAACTCGGGGGAGACCAACCGCGCGACGCGGCGCACCGCGACGCTGAGCATGGTCGCGCTGAGCTCGGCGGTAGCCACCGAGGTCACCCGGTCGGCGAGTTCGTGCGCTTCGTCGATCACCAGCAGACGATGCTCGGGCAGCACGGTGGTGTCGGAGATGGCGTCGATGGCCAACAGGGCGTGGTTGGTGACGACGACATCGGCCTCGGCAGCGACCGTGCGGGCCCGCTCGGCAAAGCAGTCCGTGCCGTATGGGCAGCGCACGGCACCCACGCATTCCCGCGCCGAGACGCTGACCTGAGACCAGGACCGTTCCGGTACACCGGGTTTGAGGTCATCGCGGTCACCGGTGTCGGTGTCTTCTGCCCACGCGGTCAGCCGCTGCACGTCGCGGCCCAGTGCGCTTGCCGCGAACGGATCGAACAGCTCCTGCGGCTCATTGTCGGACTCTTCGGCGATGCCGGTATGGATCTTGTTCAAGCACAGGTAATTCCGTCGCCCCTTGAGCAGGGCGAAGGTGGGGCGCCGGGGCAGCACTTTCTCCAGGGCGGCGGCCAGCCGCGGCAGGTCACGGTCGACGAGCTGGCGTTGCAATGCGATGGTCGCGGTCGACACCACGACGGGGTTTTCGTCGGTCAACGCCCGCGCGATCGCCGGCACCAGGTAGGCCAGCGACTTGCCGGTACCGGTGCCGGCCTGCACCGCCAGATGCTCGCCGGTATCGAAGCAGCGTGCCACCGCCTCGGCCATACGGACCTGGCCCTCGCGTTCGCTGCCACCCAGTGCGGCTACGGCGGCGGCGAGCAGCTCGGATACGGACGGGTCAGCCATGGTGTGCACACGGTAGCCAATTTTCTAGCCGACGGCCGTACCCTGAGGCGATGAGCAGCCAGCGATTGCCAGGCGGCGCAGTGCACGAACTACCGGAAGATCTGCGCGACGGACTGTTGGTCAGCCCCACCGCACTTGAGGCGTGGCTGAGCATTACGACTTTGGCCCGCAACGAGTTCATCTGCTGGGTTGAGGACGCCAAGCAGCAGGTCACCCGCGAGCGCCGGATTCGGCGAACTCGTGAGGAACTCGAAGAAGGCAAGCGGCGCCCCTGCTGCTGGCCGGGGTGCAAGCACCGGGAACGCAACGGCAAGTAGGACCGCGCTCAGGCGCGGCCGGGCACCAGCCGGGTCGGGATCGCCGGCTCGCCGTGCGCGAGTTTGAGCGCCTCCCAGGGCAGGCTGTGCAGGCCGGCCACCACGCGCTCGCGCGCCGCGGCCAGCGCCGTCGCCCCGGTGTCGGTCACCACCTCACCGCCGCGTACCAGTGGCACGGTCAAGGGCCGGGCCCGCGCGTCCGTCGTCGGCGGGTGCCCGGCCGGGTAGACGACCTCGTCGGTGACGATGCCGCTTTCGCGGGCGACCCGTAGCGCCTGTTTGAGTCCGCCCTGCGACTCTTTGCCCGTGCTGCGCTTGGACACCGGCTTGCCGTCCACTTCGACCAGTTTGTAGACGAACCCGGCCGCGGGCACGCCTGAGCCGGTCACCAACGCGGTGCCGACGCCGTAGCTGTCCACCGGCGCCGCCCGCAGCGCGGCGATGCCGTACTCGTCGAGGTCACCGGAGACCACGATCTTGGTGTTGGTGGCCCCCAACCGGTCCAGCTGGTCACGGACCTGATGGGCCAACACCCCCAACTCACCGGAGTCGATGCGCACCGCGCCGAGCCCCGGGCCGGCCGCTGCGACGGCGTTGGCCACCCCGGTGGTGACGTCGTAGGTGTCCACCAGCAGCGTGGTGTCGACACCCTGCGCAGCGACCTGGGCGCGAAACGTCGCCACCTCGCCGTCGGGCCCGGTATGCAACAGCGTGAAGGCGTGCGCGCTGGTGCCCAGCACCGGCACGCCGAAGCGCTGGTGTGCCGCCAGATTGGAGGTGCCGGCAAAGCCCGCCAGGTAGGCGGCCCGGGCCGCAGCCACGGCGGCCTGCTCGTGCGTGCGACGTGAGCCCATCTCGATCAGGGGCCGTCCGCCGGCGGCGTTGACCATGCGAGCGGCCGCCGAGGCGATCGCGCTGTCGTGATTGAAGATCGACAGCAGCAGCGTTTCCAGCACGACACACTCGGCGAAACTGCCCTGTACGTTGAGCACTGGCGACGCGGCGAAATACAGCTCCCCTTCGGGGTAGCCGTCGATGTCGCCGCGGAAGCGGAAATCCGCCAGGAAATTGACGGTCTGGCGATCAAGGAACCCCGAGAGCAGGCTCAGCGCGGCGTCGTCGAAGGTGAACCCGGCCAGGGCCTGAAGGAACCGTCCGGTGCCGGCCACCACCCCGTAGCGGCGTGCCTCGGGGAGGCGGCGCGTGAACACTTCAAAGCCGGCCGGTCGAGCCGCCGTGCCGTCACGCAGCGCCGCGGCGAGCATGGTCAGCTCGTACTTGTCGGTGAGCAGTCCGCCGCCCTGGGCCGAGTGGTTCACCCGCCAACCGTATCGACTGGACTGCACCCCACCTCGGCTCGGTATCCTGACCGGTATGGCCACGTCAGTACCGACGTCCGCCCCGGTGAAACCGCAGGGCACCGGACAGCGGCACGCCGACCCGGTCGAGGAGACGGCTTCGCCCTGGGTGACCATCGTCTGGGACGACCCGGTCAACCTGATGACCTATGTCACCTACATCTTTCAGAAGCTGTTCGGCTACAGCGAGCAGCACGCGACCAAGCTGATGCTGCAGGTGCACCACGAGGGCAAGGCCGTGGTGTCGGCGGGAAGCCGTGAGTCGATGGAAGTCGACGTGTCCAAGCTGCATGCCGCCGGTTTGTGGGCGACCATGCAGCAGGACCGCTGAGACCCAACCGAAGGGAACCGGACTTCACCGTGCAGAAATGGAAGCGGGTCGAGACCGACGACGGACCCCGCTTCCGGTCTGCGCTGGCCCTTCACGAGGCCGCGCTGCTCCGGAATCTGGTCGGCTCGATCGTCGAGATGCTCGACGCGCGCGAGGCTGCTTCTCCGCCAGACGAACTTGAACGGATCACCGGGATACGAACCGGCAACACTCGAACACCCGAAGACGCCACGACACGCCGGCTGCTGCCGGATTTCTATCGCCCGGAGGGTGATGCGGACGTTTCCGCGATCGACGCAGATGGCCTGAACGCGGCGCTGCGCAGTCTGCATGAACCAGGCATCATTGACGCGAAACGTGTTGCGGCACAACAGGTCCTGGCCACTGTTCCGGAACAGGGCGGTCGATTCGAGCTGACCGAGGAGCAGGCCAACGCCTGGATTGCCGCGGTCAACGACATCCGCCTCGCGCTGGGAGCCGTGCTCAAGATAGGTCCCGACGGCCCGGATCAGTTGTCCGCGGGTGATCCAATGGCTGGACAGCTCAACGTGTATCAGTGGCTCACCGTGCTGCAGGAATTCCTGGTGGTCGCGCTGATGGGAAGGCCCAGACGATGACAGGCATGGGTTCGATCACCGATGTCGCCGGCATCCGGGTGGGCCACCACCAGCGGATCGATCCGGAGGCGACACTTGGCTCCGGCTGGGCCACCGGCGTCACCGTCGTGCTGGCGCCACCCGGGACGGTCGGCGCCGTCGACGGTCGCGGTGGAGCACCGGGCACTCGCGAAACCGACCTGCTGGACCCGGCCAACAGCGTGCGCTGGGTGGACGCCGTGGTGCTCTCTGGCGGCAGCGCCTACGGACTGGCGACCGCCGACGGTGTGATGACCTGGTTGGAGGAGCAGGGCCGGGGTGTGGCGCTGGAGGGCGGCGTGGTGCCGATCGTGCCGGCCGCGGTCATCTTCGACCTGCCCGTCGGCGGCTGGGACTGCCGGCCCACCGCAGAATTCGGCTACGCCGCCGTGGCCGCGGCCGCCGGCCCCGACGGTCAGCAACCGTTGTCGGGCAGCGTCGGTGCCGGCGCCGGGGCCCGGGCCGGGGTCTTCAAGGGTGGCGTGGGCACCGCATCGATGACACTGGAGCTCGGGGACGACGTGGTCACCGTGGGCGCCATGGTCGTGGTGAATCCGACCGGTGAACTCATCGATCCCACCACCGGGTTGCCCTGGTCGACGCTGCTCATCGAAGAATTCGGTCTGACGGCACCGCCGTCCGAACAGCTGGCGATCCTGGCCGGCCTGGAGCCCAAATCAATGTCCCTCAACACCACCATCGCCGTGGTGGCCACCGACGCCGCGCTGAGCCCGGCCGGCTGCCGCCGGGTGGCGATCGCCGGGCAGGACGGGCTGGCCCGCACCATCCGGCCCTCGCACACTCCGGTCGACGGCGACGTGGTGTTCGCCTTGTCGACCGGGACCGTCGAGGTTCCGCCGCTGCCGGGAACACCGGCCGCGATGTCCCCGGAGACGGGCCTGATTGCCGAGGTCGGTGCCGCCGCGGCGGACTGTCTGGCCCGAGCGGTGCTGTCGGGCTTGTTGTGTGCTGATCCGGTGGCCGGAATCCCGACCTACCGCGGCACCGTGCCGGGCGCATTCGCCGAGCGGCTCGGTGACCGATCGGGAAGGGCGTGAGGTGGGCGTGACTTCCCGCGGGGGAACCGCACCCGCACCGCAGCCCGAAGAGAAGTCCGTCTGGCGCACCGGCGGGGCCACCATCATCGCTTTCGTCGGGCTGCTCTACCTGATCGAAGCCGTCGATCAGGTCGGCGGTCACCAGCTGGACCGCAACGGCATCCGGCCGCTGGAGACCGACGGCTTGTGGGGGGTGCTGTTTGCGCCGCTGCTGCACGCGAACTGGGCGCACCTGCTGGCCAATACCGGCCCCGCGCTGGTGCTGGGCTTCTTGTTGACTTTGACTGGGCTGTCTCGGTTTGTGCTGGCCACCGCCATCGTGTGGATTGTCGGGGGGCTGGGGACATGGTTGATCGGCAACGTCGGGTCGTCGTGCGGGCCGACGGACCACATCGGTGCCTCTGGCCTGATCTTCGGCTGGCTGGCCTTTTTGGTGGTGTTCGGATGGTTCACTCGCCATCTCTGGCAGATCCTGGTCGGCGTCGTAGTGCTATTCCTCTACGGCGGAATCCTGTGGGGAGCGGTGCCGGTGCTGAACGTATGCGGTGGGGTGTCCTGGCAGGGCCACCTGTGCGGGGCGCTCGCCGGCGTGCTGGCCGCCTACTGGCTGGCGGCTCCCGAGCGTAAGGCCCGGACACTGCGTCGGGGGGCGGGTGCGTGAGCCCGATCGGAATCTTCGACTCCGGCGTCGGCGGGCTGACTGTGGCCCGATCGATCATCGACCAGCTGCCCGACGAGGACATCATCTACGTCGGCGACACCGGCAACGGTCCTTACGGCCCGCTGACCATCCCCGAGGTCCGTGCGCACGCCCTGGCCATCGGGGACGACCTGGTCTCGCGGGGCATCAAGGCGTTGGTGATCGCCTGCAACACCGCCTCGGCGGCGTGCCTGCGCGACGCGCGGGAACGCTATGACGTGCCGGTCGTCGAGGTGATCCTGCCGGCGGTGCGCCGGGCGGTAGCAACCACCCGCAACGGCCGCATCGGGGTGATCGGGACGCAGGCAACCATCGCCAGTCACGCCTACCAGGATGCGTTCGCGGCGGCTCGTGACACCGATATCACCGCGGTGGCCTGCCCGCGCTTTGTCGACTTCGTCGAGCGCGGTATCACCAGCGGCCGTCAGGTGCTGGGGCTGGCCGAGGGCTATCTGGAGCCGCTGCAACGCGCGGGAGTCGACACCCTGGTGTTGGGCTGCACGCACTACCCGCTGTTGTCGGGATTGATCCAGCTCGCGATGGGTGATCAGGTGACGCTGGTGTCCAGCGCCGAAGAGACCGCCAAGGAACTGTTACGGGTGCTCACCGAGCGCGACTTGCTGCGCCCGCATGAGGCCGCTCCGGCGACGCGGGTCTTCGAAGCCACCGGTGATCCGGAGGCATTCGCTGAATTGGCGACCCGCTTTCTGGGCCCGGCGATCACCGGCGTCGGAGCCGTCCACCGCCACGCCCCGTTGCGCTAGCCCGTGATTTCGATGACGAATAGTGAGCAAAGCGCCGGTGTCTTCGTCATGGTCGCGGCGAACATGGCACAGTAGGGAACGTGCGACTGACCGTGCTGGGCTGCTCCGGCAGTGTGGTGGGTCCGGATTCGCCGGCATCGGGATACCTGTTGCAGGCGCCGGACTCGCCGCCGCTGGTAATCGACTTCGGAGGTGGGGTTCTCGGCGCCCTGCAACGCCATGTCGATCCGGGGTCGGTGCATGTGCTGTTGTCGCACTTGCACGCCGACCACTGCCTGGATCTGCCCGGGTTGTTCGTCTGGCGCCGTTACCACCCATCGGTGGCGAGCAAGCCGTTCGACAAGGGGCTGCTCTACGGGCCCAGCGACACCTGGTCGCGGATGGGTGCGGCGTCCTCGCCCTACGGCGGCGAGATCGATGACATCACCGACATCTTCGATGTCCGCGCCTGGGTGGACGGTGAGCCCGTCACGTTCGGGGCGTTGCGCGTGCAGCCCGGACTGGTGGCGCATCCGACCGAGTCGTACGGCATGCGGATCATCGATCCGTCCGGCGCGACGCTGGTCTACAGCGCCGACACCGGCTTCTGCGATGCGGTGATCGAGCTGGCGCGCGGCGCCGATGTGTTCTTGTGCGAGGCGTCGTGGACCCATGACGCAACCCGGCCGCCTAACCTGCACCTGTCGGGAACCGAGGCCGGGCGCATCGCCGCGGCCGCGGGTGTCGGACAACTGCTGCTGACCCACATCCCGCCCTGGACTTCGCGCGAGGACGTGATCGGGGAGGCCAAGGCGGAGTTCGACGGTCCGGTGCACGCCGTGGTGTGCGACGAGTCGTTCGACATCAAGCGGTCCTGACACAGCATTTCGCACCCCCCGATAGGGTTATCCGCGTGTCCAAACGAGAAGACGGTCGCCTCGACGACGAGCTGCGCCCGGTTGTCATCACCCGCGGCTTCACCGCCAACCCGGCCGGATCGGTTCTGGTCGAGTTCGGCAACACCCGGGTCATGTGCACGGCCAGCGTCACTGAAGGCGTTCCGCGCTGGCGGAAGGGCTCCGGCCGCGGTTGGCTGACCGCCGAGTACGCCATGCTGCCGGCCGCCACCCACACCCGGTCGGATCGCGAATCGGTCAAGGGCCGAGTCGGCGGACGAACTCAGGAGATCAGTCGGCTGGTGGGTCGCTCGCTGCGTGCCTGCATCGACCTGGCCGCGCTGGGGGAGAACACCATCGCGATCGACTGCGACGTCCTGCAGGCTGACGGCGGTACCCGTACCGCGGCGATCACCGGTGCCTATGTGGCGCTCGCCGATGCGGTCACCTACCTGTCTGCCGCAGGCAAGTTGTCGGACCCGCGCCCGTTGTCGTGCGCGATCTCAGCGGTCAGCGTCGGCGTGGTCGACGGCCGGGTCCGCGTCGACCTCCCCTATGAGGAGGACTCGCGCGCCGAGGTCGACATGAACGTGGTCGCCACCGACACCGGAACCCTGGTGGAGATCCAGGGCACTGGCGAGGGGGCGACGTTCCCGCGCTCGACCCTGGATAAGATGCTCGACGCGGCGCTGGCCGCCTGCGAGAAGCTGTTCGTGGTGCAGCGCGAAGCGCTGGCGTTGCCGTATCCGGGGGTGCTGCCGGAGGGGCCGGCGCCGAAGAAGGCGTTCGGCAGCTGACCGCGCCGGTGACGCAACTGCTGGTCGCCAGCCGCAACCGCAAGAAGCTGGCCGAACTGAGCCGGGTGCTGGAGCACGCCGGAGTCTCGGGCGTACAACTGGTTTCGCTGGATGAGGTGCCGCCGTATCCCGAAGCGCCGGAAACCGCGGCGACGTTCGAAGAGAACGCCCTGGCCAAAGCCCGTGACGGTTACGCTGCCACCGGATTGCCTTGTGTCGCAGATGATTCGGGCTTGACCGTCGCTGCGCTCAACGGTATGCCGGGGGTGCTGTCGGCGCGCTGGTCGGGCAGCCACGGCGATGACGCGGCCAACACCGCGCTGTTGCTGGCGCAGCTGCGCGACGTGCCCGACGAGCGGCGCGGCGCGGCGTTCGTCTCCGCGTGCGCGCTGGTCTGGGGCACCGGCCCCGAACACGAGGTGGTGGTGCGCGGCGAATGGGTCGGCAACATCGCCCGGGAACCGCACGGCGACGGCGGATTCGGCTACGACCCGGTGTTTGTCCCGGCGGGCACCGACCGCACCGCCGCGCAGTTGAGCCCGGCCGAAAAGGACGCCGCGTCGCACCGCGGCCGGGCGCTGGAGTTGCTGCTGCCGGCGCTGCGCTCGCTGGCCTAACGACGCCGCGGGGCTCAGAGGTTGAACTGGGCCTTGATGTTTCGGGACTGGAAGTGCTCGACGATGATGCCGAGCAGCGGAATGGTGCCCGACAGCAGCACCCCGACGGTCTTGCCGAGGGGCCAGCGGACCTTGACCGCCAGGTTGAACGCGGCCAGCAGGTAGGCGAAGTACACCCAGCCGTGCACCACGGCGATCCAGGTCGGCGGGTTGTCCACCTTGACCACGTAGCGCATCACGATCTCGTAGCACAGGGCGATCAGCCAGACACCCGTTGCCCACGCCATCACCCGGTAGGGCAGCAGCGCGCTGCGGATCTTCCCGGCGGGGGCGGCCTGGGCGGGGGAGGAGGTCATGCGGTGTTCCTGTTCTGTCGGGTGTTCTCGGAGAGCTCGGCCAAATAGGCGTTGTACTCGCGCATCGCGGGGTCATCGGTGGGGGCGGCGGGCGCGGGCCGTTCCGGCAGCAGCCCCGCGGGTATCTCGGTCAGCGTGTCTTCGGGGTGCAGTTCGGGCGGCTCTTCTTCGTAGCGGACGAACTTGCGATAGGCGTACACGCAGAACCAGGCGAACAACGGCCACTGCAGCGCGTAGCCGAGATTCTGGAAGGTGCCGTTGACCTCTTGGAACCGGCTCCACTGCCACCAGCCCAGGCCCAGGCACGAGCTGGCGGCGACGATCACCAGCACGACCAGTGCAGGTCTCCGACGCCGTGTAGTGGACACCCCTTGACGGTACCGCGCTTGGTGCGGAATGCCGTCAGGCCTTCGGGCCGACGAACTCGTCGAGTCGCGCCGTGGCGGCTTTGCGATACACGGCGATCTGGTACGTGCTGTTCTGCGTCCACGGAATCCCGAGACGATCTAGCGCCGCACAGAACAGGCCGCGGATATCGTCGGAGCGGTTGGAGAAGTGGTAACGGACGCTTCGCACACCGCGGTCATTGGCCACCGTCCGGCAGCCGTCGCTGTCGATGAGGCCGCGAATGAACTCCTCGGTCGCCTGCTCGACGAGCGCTTGCTGCCACGCTTCCAGCCGGATCGGCCGATGATGCTTCTTGCCGGGGCCGTGCTGGGGGAAAAGGCAGGGCCAGTGTTTCGAGTACAGGTAAACCTCGATGCAATGATCGGAACGATGAAATGCCGCGGCGCGTTGACCAGGCATCAGTACGTCGATCGCGCTGCGGCAACGCTCAACGATTCGCGGGTACTTGGCATCGAGGGTGATCCTGAGACGGCATGCTCGGGCGTATTGGGAGATACAGCCGTCGCCCAGGTACAGGCCGAGCAGGTAGCAGTATTCAGCTGCTGGTAGGCGAGAGAAATCATGGCTGCGGCCAGCAGATGCGTGCCGAACCTTGGGGCCATGCCGCCATTGACACACAGTGCGCCGAGGAACAGCGGTCTGGCGAGCGATAGCGCAGTCGCTGAGCCCCGAGGCGATGAGTCGCTGTACAGCGTCGAATTCCTCGGTGGATCGGATGTTCCGGCCTTTCCGCGCGTTGTGCCCAAACGTTAGTTCGGAACACCGACAGATATTTCGATCGGCTGGCCCAGTAGAATTCGTGCGTCCGCGGGCGTGATGGAATTGGCAGACATGATGGCTTTAGGTGCCATTGCTCGAAAGAGCGTGAGGGTTCGAGTCCCTCCGCCCGCACCATTGGGAACTGGGTTGGCAGGGGGATGCCCCGAGCCCCTACAGCCCGAAGCTGTCCCAGATGCTCGACAGCGAACTCCAGAAGTCGGTGAGGTCACCCGACAGATTCCCGGTTGGGTCGGCGACGCCGAGCAGGTCCGGCCAGACCTGCAGCGGGTTCCACCCACCCAACTCCGTTGGTACCGAGGGAACGTCGACGCCGCTGTCCGGGCCTCCGGTTCCGGTCCAGGGACCCAGGTACCCCGGGTCGGTCATCAGCCCCGAATTGACGAGAAGCTCGGCCAGGTTGGGGTTGATGCTGTTGAGGTAGTCAACGATCTGCGCCTCGGTGCCCGGGTTCAGCGTGAGCACCCCGGTTTGCAGGCCGGCCACGGTGGCGTCGATCTGGTCTTGGGTCGGCGCGTTCGCCAGACCTGAACTGTTTAGGCTGAGCCATTCGCTGATCAGCGGGCTGGGCGGCCCGACGTTTTGGATGGACTGCACCAGGTCCGCCGTGGTGAGACCGAAGGGCGGCGCGAACGGAGGCTGGTCGCACAACGCCGGGCACAGCGGGCTGCCGGGGGAGAACGGGTCGAAGTCCACCACCGCCCCTGCGGCCAAAGCCTTCAGGGCCTCGGATACGTCGTCCGGGCCGACCAGCTGGAAGCCGTTCGGATTGACCGGCGCCTCCAGGCTCTGAAACCACTGTTCGAACGGCCCGAGCGGGTTGAGCTGAACGTTGACCCCTGACCACGGCATCAAGTTCTGCCCGTCGGGTCCGGAGGCGGTGCCCGGGAAGCCGAAGCCCGGTTGAGCCTGACTGCCCGGTACCGCGTCGAGCGGGGCGCCGGGCACCGAACCGCCCGGGCCGATACCCGCTGAAGGGTCCGCGATTCCGGCGGCCGTCGGGTTGGCGGTGTCAGCTGCTGTGCTGGGGAACTGATATCCGTTGAGCAGCCGCTGCAACGGCACCTGCAACCAGTGGCTGAATAGCGGCAACTGGTTGTCGGCATTGGGAAAGTTTGTGAACACCTTCTCGAAGTCGATCAACTTGTCGATCCCGGTGACACCGGTGATCGGGTCCGTCGGCACCATCGGGGCGCATTGGACGGCGTCGCACGAGGCGCTGACCGGGAGCTCGGCTGCGGCCAGCATGGCGAACTGCTGCCCCAGGCCCGCGGTCCCGTTTGCCAGCAGGGTCGGATCGATCTCTGGCTGGTCGAGGCCTGAGACCTGCGGAGCGAACGGAAACAGGTAGTCGAAGATGGCCATGAAGTGCCCCGGGTCGCCGGGGTCCTCGCCCCACAGGTTCGTCGCGCTCGGCGTCCACCAGGTGCCGGTCCAGAAAAAGGAGTCAGCGAGTACATCGGTGGCGGCGACTTCGTTGGCCGGAACATTGAAGAGGTCTTGGGCCAGGTTGAAGGGGACGTTGAGCAGGGAGTCGCCGGCCACCAGGCGCACCGCCCGCTCGACAGCCGACCTCCCCGCCGACCACGGCTTGACCGGTGCGACCGTGGCTGCGACCACGACGCTCGCCGCGGCCAACACCCAGCCAGCCCGCGCATGCCGATGAGAGTGTGGTGCCTTGATCATGTCTTCCCCCGATAGTCAGACCACCCATGTGGTCTGACCGTCCCCTTGACGACGCATCAGCCGGGCGTTGCTGCAAAGACGAGCGCGACCTGCTGAAAGCGTGAGACGAACGATAGACCGGGTTTCTGATAGGTCCATCCCATCCAGCTAATAAATTCGAGGCCGCGGATGTTGGCGCGGTGGTGCATGAGAGAAACCCTATTAACCAGGTGTTTTATGCCCCTGATTCGCTGCGAATGGTGCCATGAACAGCCGACTGTCAGCACCCCTACAGCTAATGCGTGGGCGAAGGGGCTGTAGTGAACGTCGAAGGTCGGTTGGTCGGCCGCTCAAGTTCGCCCGTCCGGTGCTCCCGCCGGTGTCAGAATGGACGATGTAGCCGTCCGTGGATTGGTGCAACGCGATGAAGATGTGGATGGCCAGCGCGTTCTGCGCGGCGATGGTCGGTGCCGGAGTTCTTGCGCCATTACCGGTTGCCGCGGCGCAACCCGATGAGGACCAGGTGTTCTTCGACGAACTGGAGCAGCAGGGGCTGCATCTCGACTACGACAAACAGATCTGCGGCAGCATCAAGTGCGAGTCGCTGCGCGATCTGATGGTGCAGGAGGGCCACGCCGTCTGCGTGGCGCTGAGCGATTCGCCCCGGCTGGTGCCGGTTTCGGTCATCGCGAATCTGGAAGTGACACCCGACGAGGCGCACGCCATCATCAACGCGGCTCGGCACGCCTACTGCCCGCAGCTGCCGGATCCGTATCTACATGTACCGGGGCGCTGATTGGTTCAATGCTCGGAGACGGTCACCGGTATGGGAGTTTCCCCGAACGTCTCGGAGTCTCGTGCCCTGCGGGCGTAGATCACCACGCCGACCGCGGCCACCGCCCAGACGACGTACTGCATGGTCCAGGCCAGCCGGAACGCGGCGAATGAGTAGCCGCCGGTCATTGCGATGACCACCCCCATCGCCTGCATGATGAGCAGGGTGGCGATGAAGCCGCCGGTATTGACCATGCCTTGCGCGGTGCCCAACGAGGCCGGCGGATTGTAGGTGCGGGCAAAGTCGAAGGCCAGCATCGACACTGGCTGGCCCGCCGAGATCACCAGGATCAGCACCACCAACAGCCAGTGCGGCGCGGGCTGCGGCAGCGCCAGCAGCACCGTCCAGGTCAGCGCGATCAGCGCCATCATGGTCAGCGCCACCCGCGAACGGTGCCCCGGCCAACGTCCCGAAATCGTTCCGGCCAGCAGTCCCACCACGATGAAAGGCAGTACCGACAGCGTCAGCGCCGCGCCCGCCATGCCGCGCGAAAGGCCTTGCGCGGTTGTCAGGTATGGCACCCCCCACATCAGCGCGAACACGCCGGGGGAGAACGCGTTGCCCATGTGGGTGTAAAAGCCCGCCTTAGTCCCTGGCCGCGACCACACGGTCTTGATCTCACCGAACGCGTCGGCAAAGCTTCGTGCGTGCACGGCGGCCGGCGTTCCCGGCGGGGCGTCGCGGGTGACGGCCAGTGTCAGCATGCCGGCGAACAGGCCCAGCCCTGCGGCCGACAGGTAGGCGGCCGTCCAGCCGCCGTGCAGCAGGATTGCCAGGAACGGCACCGCCGAGAGGAACTGGCCGAACTGGCCGCAGATGCCGGTCAGCTGGGTGAGCAGCGGAACACGCTTGGGGGCAAACCAATTGGGCAGCAGCCGGATGACCGAGATGAAGATGAACGAGTCGCCCAGGCCGATGACGCCGTACGCGCCGACCGCGGTGGGAAGCGAATGGGTCAGTGACAGCGTCAGTTGGGCGGCGGAGAGCACCAGGACGCCGGTGGCGATCATCGCCCGGGGGCCGAAGCGGTCCAACAGCACTCCGGCCGGAATCTGCATGGCCGCGTAGATGACCAATTGCACGATCACAAACGACGACAGCGTGCTCGGGCCGGCGTGGAAGCGATCGGCGGCGTCGAGGCCCGAGACTCCGAAAGTGGTTCGGTCCAGCACGGCCACCAAATAGGACAGCAGGCCGGTGCCCCACACGATCCAGGGACGCAATTCGGGCCTACCTTGTCTGTCTTTTGCCGGACACCGGCTATGGTCGCACACGATTTCGGCGTGGTTTTCGCCGGTGACCGGCCAAAACTGCGCCAAAGTCTGTCCTAGTCTGTGTCGCGTGATGTTTTCACGGCGCGACGTATTCAAACTCACCGCGGCGGCAGGACTCGGCGCCGGGGCTTCGGCGCTGCTCGCCGCGGTCGCCGAGGCGGCGCCGCTGGGCATTCTGCTGGACTACTCGGCCGGGGTTTTGCCGGCCGACGCCATCAAGGCGTCCGGCGCGGCGGGTGCGATCCGCTATGTGTCGGACCGTCGGCCGGGTGCCGACTGGATGCTTGGCAAGCCGATGCAGCTGGCCGAGGCGCGCGACCTGCAGGAGAACGGACTCACGGTGGTCTCCTGCTACCAGTTCGGAAAGCAGGCGACGGCGGATTGGCTGGGCGGCCAAGACGCGGGTGTAGACCACGCCAAGCGTGGCGCACAGCTGCACACGGCGGCCGGTGGTCCGGACAGTGCGCCGATCTACGCCTCCATCGACGACAATCCGTCCTTCGAGCAGTACAAAGAGCAGGTTGCTCCCTACCTGCGGGGCTGGCAGTCGGTGATCGGGCCGGAGCGCACCGGTGTCTACGCCAACTCCAAAACCATTGAGTGGGCGCTGCAGGACGGTCTGGGCTCGTGCTTCTGGCAACACAACTTCGGCTCACCCGGCGGTGTCGCCCATCCGGCGGCCAACTTGCATCAAGTCGAGATCGACAGGCGCACGGTCGGCGGCATTGGTGTGGACATTAACGAGATCCTGGTGCCCCAGTTCGGTCAGTGGGCCTGACCAAGCTCCGGCCCGCCGTCCGCCCAGCAAACTAGCTCCGAAACGGGCTGCGAAGGCCAGGGATCACCGGGCCCGTTCAGGCTCGGAGCCCCGAGCGCCACCAAAGCCAGTTGGCCTCGCTGATTCAAACATAACGATTAGATAACAATGGAGCCTTGATCAGCGTCGTTGTGGCTACTCGACCGTAACCCCGCGCATGCAGGACGTTTGTCCCGGATCGTTCTGGCCGTGGTCGAGCCCCGTGATATCCGAGGCTGGGTTACCCGAGCGTAGAACTCACCAGTAACCAATTTGCTGTCGAAACGGCACAGGTTCTTATGACACTCTTACGGCTGTAGCGCGGCCGCGAACACGCGAGAACCCGCTGTTAGGCCGGTCATTCCGGCAGGCGTCGAAGACGACGCGACGTTAACCAGGGCAGGGGAGATACATACCGTGACGATCCACGAACACGACCGGGTTTCCGCTGAGGGCGCAGGCTCGGGGCGGTTCCCCAGTGCCTCGTCCGCTCTGGTGGATCGGTTGACGGGCGGCGAGCCGTACGCGGTCGCCTTCGGTGGACAGGGCAGTGCCTGGCTGGAGTCGCTCGAGGAGCTGGTGTCGTCGGCCGGCATCGAGACGGAGCTGGCCACGCTGGCCGGTGAAGCGGACCTGCTGCTCGAGCCGATCGCCAAGGAACTTGTGGTGGTCCGGCCCATCGGCTTCGAGCCGCTGCAATGGGTGCGGGCGCTGGCCGCCGAGGACCCGATCCCGTCGGCCAAGCAGCTGACTTCGGCGGCCGTGTCGGTGCCGGGAGTGCTGCTGACCCAGATCGCCGCTATGCGGGCGCTGGAGCGCCAAGGGCTGGACCTGGCGGCCACCCCGCCGGTCGCTGCGGCCGGGCACTCGCAGGGCATCCTGGCCGTCGAGTCGCTGAAGGCCGGTGGCGCCACCGACGTGCAACTGCTGGCGATCGCCCAGCTGCTGGGGGCCGCCGGAACGCTGGTCGCCCGGCGCCGCGGCATTTCGATCCTGGGCGACCGCCCGCCGATGGTCTCGGTCACCAATGTCGACCCCGAGCGCATCCGGCAGCTGCTGGACGAGTTCTCCCAGGACGTGCGTACGGTGCTTCCGCCGGTGCTGTCCATCCGCAACGGTCGCCGTGCCGTGGTGATCACCGGGACCCCCGAACAACTGTCACGCTTCGAGTTGTACTGCGAGCAGATCGCCGAGAAGGAGGCCGCCGAGCGCAAAAACAAGCTGCGCGGTGGCGCGGTCTTCGCGCCGGTCTTCGAACCGGTTCAGGTCGAGGTCGGCTTCCACTCGCCGCGCCTGTCCGACGGCATCGAGATCGTGGCTCGGTGGGCCGCCCAGATAGGTTTCGACGCCGAAGGTGTCGCGCTGACCCGCAAGCTGGCCGACTCGATCCTGGTCGGCGAGGTCGACTGGGTCGACGAGGTCACCACGCTGCACGACGCGGGCGCCCGCTGGATTCTGGATCTGGGACCCGGCGACATCCTGACCCGGCTGACCGCGCCGGTGATCCGCGGCCTGGGCATCGGCATCGTGCCGGTGGCCACCCGCGGTGGGCAGCGCAACCTGTTCACCATCGGTGCCGTCCCGGAGGTCGCCCGGCCGTGGACGAGCTACGCCCCCTCGGTGGTGCGGTTTCCCGACGGTCGGGTCAAGCTCGACACCAAGTTCACCCGGCTGACCGGCCGTTCGCCGATCCTGCTGGCCGGTATGACCCCGACGACCGTCGACGCCAAGATCGTCGCCGCGGCCGCCAACGCCGGGCACTGGTCTGAGCTGGCCGGCGGCGGGCAGGTCACCGAGGAGATCTTCAACGACCGGGTCGCCGAGCTCACGACGCTGCTCGAGCCGGGCCGCACCGTCCAGTTCAACTCGCTGTTCCTGGACCCATACCTGTGGAAGTTGCAGGTCGGCGGTAAGCGGTTGGTGCAGAAGGCGCGTCAGTCCGGCGCGCCGTTCGACGGGCTGGTGATCAGTGCCGGCATCCCCGAGCTGGAAGAGGCTGTCGAGCTGATCGCCGAGCTCAACGAATCCGGCATCAGCCACGTGGTGTTCAAGCCCGGCACCGTTGAGCAGATCCGGTCGGTGATCCGCATCGCCGCCGAGGTCCCCACCATGCCGGTGATCGCCCACGTCGAGGGTGGCCGCGCCGGTGGGCACCACTCCTGGGAAGACCTCGACGACCTGCTGTTGGCGACCTACTCCGAGCTGCGCTCGCAGCCCAACATCACGCTGTGCGTCGGCGGCGGAATCGGCACCCCCGAGCAGGCCGCCGAATATCTGTCCGGCCGTTGGTCGCAGCAGCACGGCTTCCCGTTGATGCCCGTCGACGGCATTCTGGTCGGGACCGCGGCAATGGCCACCTTGGAGGCCACCACGTCGCCGGCAGTCAAGCAGATGCTGGTGGACACCAAGGGCACCGACCATTGGATCGGCGCCGGTAAAGCGCAGGGCGGCATGGCTTCTTCGCGCAGCCAGCTCGGTGCCGACATCCACGAGATCGACAACGTCGCCTCGCGGTGCGGCCGGCTGCTCGACGAGGTCGCCGGTGACGGCGAGGCTGTCGCGGCGCGTCGCGACGAGATCATCGCCGCGCTGGCCGACACCGCCAAGCCCTACTTCGGCGATGTCACCGAGATGACGTACGCGCAGTGGCTGCGCCGCTACGTGGAATTGGCCATCGGTGCTGGCGACTCGACCGCCGACACCGCGTCACCGGACAGCCCGTGGCTGGCCGACACCTGGCGGGAGCGGTTCGGTTCGATGCTGCAGCGCGCCGAAGCGCGGCTCAACGAACTCGAGTCGGGTCCGATCGAGACCCTTTTCGCCGATTCCCAAGGCACACAGTCGATCCTGGAGCGTCCCGAAGAGGCCATCGCGGCGCTGCTGGCTCGCTACCCCGAGGCCGAGACCGTCCGGCTGCACCCGGCCGACGCGCCGTTCTTCACCCAGCTCTGCAAGACGCCGGGCAAGCCGGTCAACTTCGTGCCGGTGATCGACAAGGACGTGCGCCGTTGGTGGCGCAGCGACTCACTGTGGCAGGCGCATGACGCCCGCTACACCGCCGAGCAGGTCTGCATCATTCCGGGCATCACCGCGGTCGCCGGGATCACCCGGGTCGACGAGCCGGTCGGAGAGCTGCTGGACCGCTTCGAGCAGGCGGCAGTGGACCAGGTGCTCGCCACGGGCGTGGAGCCCACCCCGGTGACGGCGCGCCGTCAGGGCCGCACCGATGTGACCGGCCCGCTGGCCGTGCTGCTCGACGCCCCCGACGTGCTGTGGGCGGGTCGCACCGCGACCAACCCGGTGCACCGGATCGCCGACCCCGATGAGTGGCAGGTGCACGAGAATCGCACCGCCACCCACCCGTCGACCGCGGCACGTCTGGAGGTCGCCTCGGACTCGAGCGTCGTACTGAGCGTGCCGTTGTCCGGTGTCTGGATCAACATTCGCTTCACCGTGCCGGCAGCCGTCGTCGACGGCGCCACCCCGCTGGTCTCCACCGAGGACGCCGCCGCCGCCATGCGCGCGGTGCTGGCCATCGCCGCCGGTGTCGACGGCCCGGAGGCCCTGCCGCCGGTGACCGATGGCTCGGCCACCGTCACCGTGGAGTGGAACCCCGAGCAGGTCGCTGACCACACCGGGGTGACCGCAACGTTCGGCGCGCCGCTGGCGCCGGGTCTGTCCACCGTGCCCGACGCACTGGTCGGCCGGTGCTGGCCGGCGGTGTTCGCCGCCATCGGCTCGGCCAGCACCGACACCGGGTTCCCGGTTGTCGAGGGTCTGTTGTCCCTGGTGCATCTGGACCACGCGGCGCAGCTGCTCGCCCCGTTGCCGGCTGAACCGGCCGAATTGCGCGTCACCGCAACGGTGTCGGCGGCCACCGACACCGAGGTCGGCCGCGTCGTTCCGGTCTCGGTCACCGTGGCGGCAGCCGATGGCGCCGTGCTGGCCACGCTGGAGGAGCGCTTCGCGATCCGCGGACGCACCGGTGCCGCGGAACTGACCGACCCGGTCCGGGCCGGTGGTGCGGTCTCCGACAACGCCACCGACACCCCGCGCCGCCGTCGGCGCGACGTCACCGTGACCGCACCGGTGGACATGCGCCCGTTCGCGGCGGTCTCCGGCGACTACAACCCGATCCACACCGACCGGGCCGCAGCCCTGTTGGCCGGCCTGGAATCACCCATCGTGCACGGCATGTGGCTCTCGGCCGCGGCCCAGCACGTGGTGACCGCCACCGACGGCCAGGCTCGTCCACCGGCGCGACTGGTCGGCTGGACTGCGCGCTTCCTAGGCATGGTCAAGCCCGGCGATGACGTCGACTTCCGGGTGGACCGGGTCGGAATCGACCTGGGCGCAGAGGTTCTGGAGATCAGCGCACGGATCGGTTCGGACCTGGTGATGTCGGCTACCGCCCGGCTTACCGCCCCCAAGACTGTCTATGCGTTCCCGGGACAGGGCATCCAGCACAAGGGCATGGGCATGGAGGTCCGTGCCCGGTCCAAGGCCGCGCGCAAGGTCTGGGACTCCGCGGACAAGTTCACCCGTGAAACCTTGGGCTTCTCGGTGCTGCACGTGGTGCGGGACAACCCGACTTCCCTGATCGCCTCCGGTGTGCACTACCAGCATCCCGAGGGCGTGCTGTACCTGACCCAGTTCACCCAGGTGGCCATGGCCACAGTGGCCGCCGCGCAGGTCGCCGAGATGCGCGAGCAGGGGGCGTTCGTCGAAGGTGCGATCGCCTGCGGTCACTCCGTCGGTGAATACACCGCGCTGGCGTGTGTCAGCGGTGTCTACGAGCTCGAGGCGCTGCTGGAGGTGGTGTTCCATCGCGGCTCGAAGATGCACGACATCGTCCCGCGTGACGCCATGGGACGCTCCAACTATCGGCTGGCGGCCATCCGGCCGTCGCAGATCGATCTCGATGACGCCGACGTCACCGCGTTTGTCGCCGAAATCTCCGAGCGCACCGGCGAATTCCTGCAGATCGTCAACTTCAACCTGCGCGGCTCGCAGTATGCGATCGCCGGCACGGTAGCCGGCCTGGAGGCGCTGGAGGCCGAGGTCGAGCGGCGCCGTGAGATCAGCGGCGGCAAGCGGTCTTTCATCCTGGTGCCCGGCATCGACGTGCCGTTCCACTCCGAGGTGCTGCGTATCGGCGTGGACGACTTCCGGCGTTCGCTGGAGCGGGTCATGCCGCGCGATCAGGACCCGGCGCTGATCGTCGGCCGTTACATCCCCAACCTGGTTCCCAAGCCGTTCACCCTGGACCGGGAGTTCATCCAGGAGATCCGCGACCTGGTGCCGGCCGAGCCGCTCGACGAGGTGCTGGCCGACTACGACACCTGGCGCAACGAGAAGCCGGCCGAGCTGTGCCGCAAGGTCGTCATCGAGTTGCTGGCCTGGCAGTTCGCCAGCCCGGTGCGCTGGATCGAGACCCAGGACCTGCTGTTCATCGAGCAGGCCGCCGGCGGGTTGGGCGTGGAACGGTTTGTCGAGATCGGGGTTAAGACCGCTCCGACGGTCGCCGGACTGGCCACCAACACGCTCAAGTTGCCCGAGTACGCCCACAGCACCGTGGAAGTGCTCAACGCTGAGCGCGACGCCGCTGTGCTGTTCGCCACCGACACCGACCCGGAGCCGGAGGAGGTGGTTGAGGAGGATTCCGGCGCCGGCGCGCCGGAGGGTGCGCTCAACCCCGATGTCGCCCCGGCCGTCGCCGCGGCTCCGCCTGCGGCTCCGTCCGGTGCTCCCCGCCCCGACGACATCGCGTTCGACGCCGCCGACGCCACCTGCGCACTGATCGCGTTGAGCGCCAAGATGCGCATCGACCAGATCGAGGCGCTGGACTCCATCGAGTCCATCACCGACGGCGCGTCTTCGCGGCGCAACCAGCTGCTGGTGGACCTGGGTTCGGAGTTGAACCTGGGCGCCATCGACGGCGCCGCCGAAGCCGACCTGTCCGGGCTCAAGTCGCAGGTGACCAAGCTGGCCCGCACCTACAAGCCCTACGGCCCGGTGCTGACCGACGCGATCAACGACCAGCTGCGCACCATTCTCGGACCGTCCGGCAAGCGGCCCGGTGCCATCGCCGAACGGGTCAAGAAGGCCTGGGAGCTCGGTGATGGCTGGGCCAAGCACGTCACCGTCGAGGTGGCGTTGGGGACCCGCGAGGGCACCAGTGTCCGGGGCGGCGCCTTGGGCGGTTTGCACGAGGGCGCGCTGGCCGACGCCGCGGCCGTCGACAAGGCCATCGATGCGGCCGTGCAGGCCGTCGCCGCACGCCGTGGTGTCGCGGTCAGCCTGCCGTCGGCAGGCGGTGGCGGCGGCGCGACCGTGGACGCCGCCGCGCTGGGCGAGTTCACCGCCCAGATCACCGGCCGCGACGGTGTGCTCGCCTCAGCGGCCCGGCTGGTGTTGGGCCAGCTCGGGTTCGACGATGCAATGAGCGCCCCGGCAGGTGCCACCGACAGCGAGCTGATCGACCTGGTGACCGCCGAATTGGGCTCGGACTGGCCGCGGCTGGTGGCGCCGGCCTTCGACGGCCGCAAGGCGGTGCTGTTCGACGACCGCTGGGCCAGTGCCCGCGAGGACCTGGTCAAGCTGTGGCTGGCCGACGAAGGCGACATCGACGCCGACTGGCCCCGCCTCGCCGAGCGTTTCGAAGGCGCCGGCCACGTGGTCGCCACCCAGGCGTCCTGGTGGCAGGCCCGGGCACTGGCCTCCGGCCGGCAGATCCACGGCTCCTTGTACGCGCGGATCGCCGCCGGCGCGGAGAACCCGGGCCGGGGCCGCTACAGCGACGAGGTGGCGGTGGTGACCGGCGCCTCCAAGGGCTCGATCGCGGCATCGGTGGTCGGGCAGCTGCTCGACGGCGGTGCGACCGTCATCGCCACCACGTCTCGACTCGACGACGAGCGGCTGAGCTTCTACCGCGACCTTTACCGTGACCACGCCCGGTTCGGTGCCGCGTTGTGGGTGGTGCCGGCCAACATGGCTTCCTACTCCGACATCGACGCACTGGTCGAATGGGTCGGAACGGAGCAGACCGAAAGCCTTGGACCGCAGTCGATCCACCTCAAGGACGCGCAGACCCCGACGCTGCTGTTCCCGTTCGCGGCGCCGCGGGTCACCGGCGATCTGTCGGAGGCCGGTGCACGTGCCGAGATGGAGATGAAGGTTCTGCTGTGGGCGGTGCAGCGCCTCATCGGCGGCCTGTCGAAGATCGGCGCCGAGCGTGACATCGCCTCCCGGTTGCACGTGGTGCTGCCCGGCTCGCCCAACCGCGGCATGTTCGGCGGTGACGGCGCCTACGGCGAGGCCAAGGCGTCACTGGACGCGCTGGTGTCGCGCTGGAAGGCGGAGTCCTCGTGGGCTTCCCGGGTCAGCCTGGCCCACGCTCTGATCGGCTGGACTCGCGGCACCGGGCTGATGGGCCACAACGACGTCATCGTCGATGCGGTCGAGGAAGCCGGCGTCACCACCTACTCGACTGAGCAGATGGCGGCCATGCTGCTGGACCTGTGCAACGTCGAGTCCAAGGTGGCCGCGGCCAACGCCCCGATCGAGGCCGACCTGACCGGTGGGCTGGCCGAGGCGAACCTGGACATGGCCGAGCTGGCTGCCCGGGCTCGTGAGGAGATGACGAGCGAAGCCACAGCCGACGACGAGGCTGATGCCGGCAACACCATTGCGGCACTGCCGAGCCCGCCACGGGGCCACACTCCGGCACCCCCGCCGGCCTGGGCCGACCTCGACGTCGACCTCGCCGACCTGGTGGTCATCGTCGGTGGCGCCGAATTGGGCCCGCTGGGCTCGTCACGGACCCGCTTCGAGATGGAGGTCTCCGGCGAGCTGTCGGCCGCTGGGGTGCTCGAGCTGGCCTGGACCACCGGCCTGGTCAAGTGGGAGGACGACCCGACCCCGGGTTGGTATGACACCGCGACCGGCGAACTGGTCGACGAGGCCGAGTTGGTGGAGCGCTACCACGACGCCGTGGTGGAACGCGTCGGTGTTCGCGAGTTCGTCGATGACGGCGCGATCGACCCCGACCACGCCTCACCGCTGCTGGTCAGTGTGTTCCTGGACAAGGACTTCTCGTTCGTGGTCTCCAGCGAGGCCGACGCCCGGGCGTTCGTCGAGTTCGACCCCGAGCACACCGTGGTGCGCCCGGTGCCGGACTCCTCGGACTGGCAGGTGATCCGCAAGGCCGGCACCGAGATTCGGGTGCCGCGCAAGAGCAAGCTGTCGCGCACCGTGGGTGCTCAGATCCCCACCGGATTCGACCCGACGGTCTGGGGGATCAGCCAGGACATGGCCACCTCCATCGACCGGGTGGCGCTATGGAACATCGTCGCGACCGTTGACGCGTTCCTGTCGGCGGGCTTCACCCCGACCGAGTTGATGCGCTGGGTGCACCCGTCGTTGGTGGCCAGCACTCAGGGCACCGGCATGGGCGGCATGACCTCGATGCAGACCATGTACCACGGCAACCTGCTCGGGCGTGCCAAGCCGAACGACATCCTGCAGGAAGTTCTGCCCAACGTCGTTGCCGCACACGTGGTTCAGAGCTACGTCGGGTCCTACGGCGCGATGATCCACCCGGTGGCCGCCTGTGCCACCGCGGCGGTCTCGGTCGAAGAGGGCGTCGACAAGATCCGGCTGGGCAAGGCCGAGCTGGTGGTCACCGGCGGCTACGACGACCTGACCCTGGAGGCCATCATCGGCTTCGGTGACATGGCGGCCACCGCCGACACCGAGATGATGCGGGCCAAGGGAATCAGCGACTCGAAGTTCTCCCGCGCCAACGACCGGCGCCGGTTGGGCTTCGTCGAGGCGCAGGGCGGTGGCACCATTCTGCTGGCCCGCGGCGACCTGGCCGCCAAGATGGGCCTGCCGGTCCTGGCGGTGGTGGCCTACGCGCAGAGCTTCGCCGACGGTGTGCACACCTCGATCCCCGCTCCGGGGCTGGGCGCGCTGGGCGCGGGCCGGGGCGGCAGGGACTCGGTGCTGGCCCGTTCGCTGGCCAAGCTGGGTGTGGGCGCCGATGACATCGCGGTGGTCTCCAAGCACGACACCTCGACGTTGGCCAACGACCCCAACGAGACCGAGTTGCACGAGCGGCTGGCCGATTCACTGGGCCGCTCTGACGGTGCGCCGCTGTTCGTGATCAGCCAGAAGAGCCTCACCGGGCACGCCAAGGGCGGCGCGGCGGTCTTCCAGATGATGGGCCTGTGCCAGGTGCTGCGCGACGGGGTGATCCCGCCGAACCGCAGCCTGGACTGTGTCGACGACGAGCTGGCCACTGCCGGGCACCTGGTGTGGGTGCGCGAGACGCTGGAGCTGGGGGAGAAATTCCCGCTCAAGGCAGGTTTGGTCACCAGCCTGGGCTTCGGTCACGTGTCTGGTCTGGTCGCCCTGGTGCACCCGGCGGCGTTCCTGGCGGCGCTGGACCCGAGTCAGCGCGCGGCGTACGAGGAGCAGGCCAACGCCCGGGTGCTGGCCGGTCAGCGGCGACTCGCCTCAGCGATCGCCGGCGGCAAGCCGATGTATGAGCGGCCCGCCGACCGGCGGTTCGACCACGACTCGTCGGAGAAGCGCCAGGAGTCGGCCATGTTGCTCAATCCGGCGGCACGGCTCGGCGACGGCGACGTCTACATCGGCTGAGCACATGCGGTCTGTAGGTTTGGGCGCGTGAGCATCGTTGGTGTCGGGATCGACCTGGTGTCGATCCCCGACTTCGCCGAGCAGGTCGACCAACCCGGGACGGTGTTCGCCGAGACGTTCACCCCCGGGGAGCGGCGCGACGCCTCCGACAAAAGTTCGTCGGCGGCGCGGCACCTGGCGGCCCGCTGGGCGGCCAAGGAGGCGGTGATCAAGGCGTGGTCCGGTTCGCGGTTTGCGCAGAAACCGGTGTTGCCGGAGGCGATTCACCGGGACATCGAGGTGGTCACCGACATGTGGGGACGCCCGAAGGTGCGACTCTCCGGTGAGATCGCGCAGCATCTGGCCGAGGTCACGATCCACGTGTCGCTGACCCACGAGGCCGATACCGCCGCCGCCGTCGCGATCTTGGAGATCTGACGGCCGAGCAGTCGGGAAAGCGCCCCAAATAGCGCGTCGTAGGGTGCTTTTATGTCTGCTCGTTCTAGTGAACTGATCCAGCGAGTCCGCGACGTCCTGCCGTCGGTGCGGGCTGACCTGGAGGGTCTGGTGCGCATCGAGTCGGTGTGGGCCGACCCCGCGCGACGACCCGAGGTGCACCGCAGCGCCCAGCGCGTCGCAGACCTGCTGAGCCAGGCCGGTTTCCCGCAGGTGCAGATCGTCGCCGAAGGCGGTGCGCCGGCCGTCATCGCGCACTATCCGCCGCCTCCGGGTGCCCCGACTGTGCTGCTCTACGCGCACCATGACGTGCAGCCCGAAGGCGACGTGGCGCAGTGGGATTCACCGCCGTTCGAACCCACCGAACGCGAAGGGCGCCTCTACGGCCGCGGCACCGCCGACGACAAGGCCGGTATCGCAACGCATCTGGCGGCATTCCGGGCACACGGCGGCCAGCCGCCGGTCGGTGTGACGGTCTTCGTCGAAGGCGAGGAGGAATCCGGGTCGCCGTCGCTGGGGGCACTGCTCGCCGCGCACCGCGACGCGCTGAGCGCCGACGTGATCGTGATTGCCGACTCCGACAACTGGAGCACCGATATCCCCTCGCTGACGGTGTCGCTGCGGGGACTGGCCGACTGCGTAGTAGAAGTCGCGACGCTGGACCACGGGCTGCACTCCGGGCTGTGGGGTGGGGTGGTGCCCGACGCGCTGACCGTCCTGGTGCGGCTGCTGGCCAGCCTGCACGACGACGACGGGAATGTCGCGGTCGCCGGGCTTCACCAGAGCACCGCGGCACCAGTCGACTACCCACCCGAGCGCGTGCGGGTCGACACCGGACTGCTGGACGGGGTGGCCGAGATCGGCTCCGGTTCGGTGCCGCAGCGGATGTGGGCCAAGCCGGCGATCACCGTCATCGGTATCGACACCACGAGCATCGCGGCATCGTCGAACACGCTGATCCCGCGGGCCCGCGCCAAGATCAGCATGCGGGTGGCTCCCGGCGGGGACGCCGCCGCTCACCTGGAGGCGCTCACCGCTCATTTGCAGCAACACGTCCCGTGGGGAGCACAACTAACCGTCATCCCGGGCGACGTTGGGCAGCCCTACGCGATCGACGCCACGGGCCCGGTGTACGACGCGGCCCGGGCCGCGTTCGCCCAGGCGTGGGGCGTCGAACCCATCGACATGGGCATGGGCGGTTCCATCCCGTTCATCGCCGAGTTCGCCGCCGCCTACCCGCAGGCGACCATCCTGGTCACCGGGGTGGAAGATCCCCGCACCCAGGCACACAGCATCAATGAGAGCCTGCATCTGGGAGTGTTGGAACGCGCCGCCACCGCCGAAGCGCTGCTGCTGGCGAAGCTGGGGGATCAGCCCGCCTGATGACCGGTCCCTGATCGACGGGCCCACAAGGGCCATTTGTGATTGCATGGGGAGATGGCGCTGAGCCCCCGCATGCCCGATTTGCCGGCGTTCGAGATGTTGGTGGCTATCGCCAGAACCGGCAGCCTCGGCGCTGCCGGCCGGGAATTGGGGCTGACGCAGCAGGCGGTTTCGGCACGCCTGTCAGCGATGGAGGCCCAGACCGGTGTGCGACTGGTGAGCCGTAGTGCGCGTGGTTCGCAGTTGACCTCGGCCGGGGCGGTCGTGACGGAGTGGGCAGACCAGCTACTGGATATTGCCAGTCACGTCGACGCCGGGATGGCTTCGTTGCGGTCCGCCAGCCGTAAGAAGATGAAGGTGGCTGCGAGTCTCACGGTTGCCGAACAGTTGATGCCGCGCTGGATCGTGTCACTGCAGGCTTCCGCCACGCGAACCGGTCGCCAGGCGCCGGAGGTCATTTTGACCGCCACCAACAGCGAGCAGGTCATCGCGAGCGTGCGAGGCGGAGCGGCGGACCTGGGCTTCATCGAGAGCCCGGGGGCGCTGACCGGTATTCGAAGCCGTGTTGTTGCGCGCGACGAGCTCGTGGTGATCGTGCCGCCGGACCACAAATGGGCGCGTCGCATCAACGGCGTGACCGCCGCAGAACTCAGCCAGACCCCGCTGGTCGTGCGTGAACAGGGTTCGGGAACGCGTGATTCGCTGACGTCGGCGCTGCGTGCGGTCTTGGGCCACGAGGTGGCACAGCCACGTCCGGCATTGGAACTGTCTTCGTCGGTCGCCGTTCGTGGGGCCGTACTGGCCGGAGCCGGGCCGGCGGTGATGAGCAGGTTGGCGGTCGCCGATGACCTTGCGGTCGGCCGGCTCCGCAGCGTCGAAGTACCGGAACTGGACCTGCATCGTGATCTCAGGGCGATCTGGGCGGGCGGGCGCACACCGCCGGCCGGTGCCGTCCGGGACCTGTTGAGCCACATCGGCGGCGCCAACCCACCGCGCTGAAGCACGTCTCGGCTATGTCCCGTACTGCAACCACAGGGGCAGAGCGCTGTTGAGCCGCTGCATGAACTTGATCAGTCCGATCCGATACTGCCCAGATCCGAACGAGTCGATTCCGTACTCGGGGAAGGCAATCCCGACCCCGAACAGTCCCGGGGCAATGATCCCGGTCACCGGATCGTATTCCAGCTCCCCCCACTGCGGGGTCGCGGGGAGCTGCCGCCGGGTGAACCCGACGGTGTAGACAACGTGGCTACAGGCCTGCAGCTGCTCGGCGAACTCCTTGTCGTCGACCCGATACCGCTCCAGGCGCTCCGGGAAGGTTCCGTCGATGTTCTCGCGGGCCCACGTTGCGGCATTTCCCTTCAGGCCAGTGTCGTCGAACAGAATCTGATCACCTAGGTAGACAGCGTATTTCGTCGGGCTTCGATAGAAGTTGACGATCTTGCGGACCCGGGTGTCTAACAGGTTGGGCAGGGCCACCATCGATGAGTGTGACGAGCCGAAGACGGCCACCGTGGCATCGTCCAACGCCAGCTGTCCGAGCTTGTCGGGGTTCAGCGCCACCTCGATCGGAATCTCTTGCAGGTGGGGGTGATAGAGAGTCTTGGGAACCGAGCCGACGGCCAGAATCACGTTCTTCGCTTCGATCTCGGTGTCCGGGGTGCTCACCAACCAGTGGCGGTTGCGCACGGTGAGCTCGGTTGCCACCGTGCGAAGGGCGGTGACCCGCTCGGTCAGGTGTTGGGAGATCCACACCAGCGGATCGGCGATCAGGCCGAGTGGGCAGGTCTGCCCGGGATCGATGTCAGTCAGCTCAAAGTGCGGCGCTTCGGCGAAGCGGAACGACGGGGAGCCGTTCAAGTAGTCGAGGAAGAGCGACACATGGGTGTTGCCCGGGACGGCGCGCCATTTGGTGCCGACGTCCCCGGCGGCAAAGTCGGGATCGATCCAGACGATCTCGTTCCCGGGGATGCCATGGTCGAGCAGTCGGCCCACCGCGGCGATGCCTGCGGGTCCCGCTCCGATCACTGCCCAGCTATGCCCAGTCATCTTCCTGCCTTCCAACGGGGTAGGAGTAGCGCGCCGTGTTGGTCGCTCGATCCGGCGGCTACCCAAGCCCGACCGTTGGAAACAATGCTCCGCCCGCCGCCAGCCCGTGACTAGTGGGGTTGTTCTTGTCGGCTCACAATTAGTAGTTGTGAGCTGCGGTCAACGCCTCCGGCTGCCGCCGAGCGCTGGCCTTTATCGAGGGCGGGGGTCAGACCGACAGATCGCGCCGCAGTTTCGCGACGTGCCCCGTTGCCCGCACGTTGTACTGGGCCTCGGCGATCTTGCCCTGCTCGTCGACGACGAACGTCGAGCGGATGACGCCTTGCACGGTCTTGCCGTACATCTTCTTCTCGCCGTAGGCGCCCCAGGCCGTCAACACCGATCGGTCCGGGTCGGACAGCAGCGGGAAGGTCAACCCCTCGGCGTCGCGGAATTTGGCCAGTTTGGCGGGCTTGTCGGGGGAGATCCCGACCACGTCGAGGCCGGCGTCGTTGAAGTCGCGCAGGTTGTCGCGGAAGTCGCAGGCCTGCTTGGTGCAGCCGGGGGTCGAGGCCGCCGGGTAGAAGTAGACGACGACCCGCCGTCCCCGGTAGTCGGCCAGTGACACGGTGTTGCCGTCGGCGTCGGGAAGGCTGAACGCGGGCGCTTCATCGCCGGGCGCCAGGCGTGCGGTGTCGGTCAACAACTGCCCCTTTCTGCTCGCCGGGGCCTGAGACGAACCCCGGCTGCTCTAGGGTAGTTCGACAGGGTCAGCATCGGACAGGGAGGACGACAGTGGCGGAACGCGATCCCGACACGATCAAAAAGGACATCGATCAGGCCCGCGAGCAGCTGGCGTCGACGGTCGATATTCTCGCGGACCGGGCCAACCCCCGTCGGCTGGCCGACCGCGCCAAGGCCCGGGCGGTCGAGATCGTCACCCAGCCGGTGGTAATGGCGTCGCTGGCCGGTGTCGGCGGAGTGATCCTCATCCTGACCATTCGCCGAATCCGCAACCGCTGAGATCTGCGCGCGCGACCGCGAAACTGGGTCTGGTGGCGCACTGAAGCCAAACGGCCGGGAGGGGACTCAGTGTCCCTTCCCGGCCGTCGGTGCGTTCTACCGCTGCAACCCTGGGGCTTACAACAGGTCGCCGTCGATCTCGGGGACGGGCAGGATTTCCACGGCATTGACCGGCAGATCCGCGGTGCCCACCGTGAGTGCCTCGGCGGCGCGCGCCGGCCAGTCCACCAGCAGCAGGTCGAAGATGCTGTCGTTGTTGATCAGGCCCACGAAGACAGCTTCCGTCTCGGGGACGACATAGCCGTTGACCAACGTGTTCACCAGGTCCGCGGGGGCACTCAGGAGCGCTTCGAAGTCACCGCCGAGGACGTTGGTCAGGGTTTCGGTCAGCTGGTAGAAGACGCCGATCATCGGCGCCATCATGGTCTGGCTGACCGCCTTGATGAAGGCCCACGCGTCCAGGGGGCCGATGAACTCGTTGAGCAGACTCGACATGTTCTCCGCCTCGCGGGCGGGGATGGACAGCACCGGGCCCATCGCCTTGCCGATGTCCTCAATGCCGTACAGCGTCCAGATGTTGAGTTCGTTGAACGCCTCGAACGGGTTTCCGTTGGCGAGAGCCTCGCCCATGCGCTCCAGGAGCACTTCAAGGCCCGGGTATTTCACATCCTGGCCTTCGACGCCGAAGATCATCTTCTCGAACGCCTCACCGATACCGGCAAAGCCCGAAGTGACGAACCGCGGCTCCATGCCCGGGCGGGCGTCCAGCGGGACGTCCTCCATGCCGATGATCAGCTGACCGTAGTCGACCCAGTTGCTGCCCAGCTGGCCGATCACATCGAAGACGTTGGCATCGTTGAACAAGGTGCTGAGGTTCTCCGCGGTGCGCTCGAACACCGAAGACCAGCCGAAGAAGCCCTCGATTCCGGCGGTCAGCTGTACCGCCTGGTGCCGGACTTCTTGCACGGCCGGCGCGACCGGATGAACAGCCACCAGGCCGGCTCCCGCAACAGCAATCCCGGCAGCCGCCAATCGGGTCGTCAGACCGGTCTTGGTCCTGGTCGCATTGGGTTGGACGGCGAAATCCACGGTAGCTCCTTAGTTGTTGTCTGAGCTGCACCCTAGAGTTAGAGAGCAGAAGTCTGCGAGGTCGCTGATAGACATTACCATAGGCAAGGCTAACCTAGCCGGGTAAAAGTGTGATGGCGGTGACGCCGGTCCCCGGGGCGGCGATGCGGTAGCTGGAGACCTGAGCGCGACCCGTTGGAGGGAATGGACTTCGAAACGGTCAGCTACCCCCGAGGGTGTAGCGGAGTATCGAACATCGTCCGAACTAAGTGCGCCGTCAGGGTTTCGAACCCCGGACCCGCTGATTAAGAGTCAGCTGCTCTACCAACTGAGCTAACGGCGCCGTGCGGTGAAGAACCGCGAAAGAGACAATAACAGGCGCCGCGCCGGGGGACGAAATCGCGACGTCAGAGCGCTCCTGCGGACGGCACAGCGGCAGTTTCGATAACCCACTAGACTGCCTGCGAGCAGCATCAGCACGGTCAGGTGGGAAAAGCATGGGGCAGGTTGGTTTGGCGGAACGCTGCCGGGGGTTCGGGTCCCGGGCAGCTGCATTGCTGATGGTTCCGGCCACGGTAATGAGCTTGAGTGCGTGTGGTAGCAGCGCCGACGCCGAAGCGGCGAAGATCATCACCGACAAGGGCACCCCTTTCGCTGACCTGCTTATTCCCAAGGTCACTGCGTCGGTCACCGACAAGGCTGTCGGGGTCGCGGTGGACGCGCCGGTGACCGTGACCGCCGAGGACGGCGTGCTCGATTCGGTCACCATGGTCAACGAGTACGGCGCAATCGTCGACGGCAAGCTCAGTGCCGACGGGTTGACGTGGGCGACATCCGAGCAGCTCGGCTACAACAAGCGCTACACGGTCAACGCGAAGGCGTTAGGCCTCGGTGGCGTGACCAGCCGGCAGATGACGTTTCAGACGCACTCGCCGCAGAACCTGACCATGCCCTACGTCATGCCGCGAGACGGCGAGGTCGTCGGCGTCGGTCAGCCGGTGGCGATCCGGTTCGACGAGAACATCGTTGACCGCGAGGCAGCCGAGAAAGCGATCACCATCACCACCGATCCTCCGGTGGTGGGCGCGTTCTACTGGCTGAACAATCGTGAGGTCCGCTGGCGGCCGCAGGCCTTCTGGAAGCCCGGAACCAACGTCGACGTACAGGTCAACACCTACGGGGTGGATCTGGGCAACGGGGTGTACGGGCAGGACGACGCGGCCAGCCACTTCGTCATCGGCGACGAGGTGATCGCCACCGTCGACGACGACACCAAGTCGATGGTGGTGCGCATCAACGGTGAAGTGGCCAAGACCATGCCGGTCTCGATGGGCAAGGAAAGCACCCCGACCAACAACGGCACCTACATCGTCGGCGAGCGCTTCGCGCACATCGTCATGGACTCATCGACCTACGGAGTACCGGTCAACTCGCCCAACGGGTATCGCACAGACGTGGACTGGGCCACCCAGATCTCCTACAGCGGCATCTTCGTGCACTCGGCCCCGTGGTCGGTGGGAGCCCAGGGCTACGCCAACACCAGCCACGGCTGCATCAACGTCAGCCCCAGCAACGCGCTGTGGTTCTACGACCACGTCAAACGCGGCGACGTGGTGCAGATCAACAACACCATCGGCTCGCTGCTGCCCGGCAATGAGGGCCTCGGCGACTGGAACGTGCCGTGGTCGCAGTGGCAGGCCGGCAACGCCAAAGACCCAGTGCGCTAGGCGCGTTAGGCGCCGTCAGGATGGGGGCGGTCCGGCTTCCTCGCGCAGGTACTCCTCGTTGCCGTTGGGATAACCCCCGCCGAACGTGGTGATGTGCACGTGGTCGTAGTGGCCGTTGCCGCCACCGCTGGGCCCGGCCGGTGTGTAGTAGGTGCCGCGCCAGATCGCGTCCTGCATGGCGAACCGACCGGCGTTCTGCCGGACGTACGCGACGATCTCGTCTCCCAACGCGATGCCCTCCGGGCTGCCGGCGTTGGGAATCATCACGTCGATGGCTAGTCCGGACGGGTGCCAGCGCTGACCATCGGGACGCACCCCGATCATGTCGTGAATCTGCGGGAACGCTTCGCTGATGCTGCGCGCGACGAGGATCGTCTTGACCTGCATGCCGCGCTCGTTGACGATCCCCGGCGGCAGCGCGTGCGGCGCCGGCATGGACCAATTGGTCACCAGATCAGGTACGGGCGGTCCCCAGTCCTGCGGAGGGGGCGGAATGTCTTCGGGCGGCGGTGGTGGCCCGTCTTCGGGTGGCGGGGGAGGTGCGTCCTCGGGTGGTGGGGGAGGTGCGTCTTCCGGGGGCGGAGGTGGTCCTTCCTCGGGTGGCGGGGGAGGTGCGTCTTCCGGAGGTGGAGGTGGCGCGTCCTCGGGCGGCGGCGGCACATCGGCGGCGGCCGGAGGGGGTGGTTCGTCGTTGTTTCCCGGCTCGGCACCGACGCCGCCAGCCAAGAACACGGCGGCCGGCAACAGAGTCGTCGCGGCCAGAACCGAGGATTTCATGCGCAGATCTACTAGTCCTTGCGTGAGCACGCAGGGCACCGTAACCAAAACGTTACCTCGACATCAACCCGGCGCGCGCAATGGCGCGCCCCAAGCCGATGCCTAGCGGTTGGGCCGTCGCGGGTCGCGCGGCCGTCGGGCGAGGTCAGCTCGCTAGTTGACACCGGTCGCCGCAAACGTAATGTGCGAGTGTTCGCTAGGTCACAAAATCCCGAACACGGCAACGATTGCCGACACCGCATCGATGAAATCAGCCTGGGCGGCCTCGGCCAGCGGTGTGAGGGCCGACCAGGGCTGGAATGGGCCGCTGATCGCGTTCTGGAGACCTTGCTGGGCGCCATCGTGGAGTGCTTGCTGGACGGCGGACCAGTCCAGGTCGGCCAAATCGGGTTCCAACAGGTCACAGAGCGGCTGTCCGATCACCGGCAAGAGCAGTCGCGGCGACAGCACGGGGCGCATGGGTGAATTCCTCTAACACCCTGAGTGAGCCGTCCCGGTAAGTCCGGTGAGCCGTCCCGGTAAGTCCGGAGACTCCCGATCTTGGGAGGATTCGAGTTATGGGACGTGCAAGCAGGTATCCCGCTGAGCTTCGAG